>NC_019904.1:5357500-5532500 GCF_000325705.1 Echinicola vietnamensis DSM 17526
TAAGCACCTCCGGTATTCACATTATTTCTGGCCAGGGCTTCATATACCTGAGAAATGCTCACGTTCTGCGCGTTGAGTTTTTCTGGATTGATGGCCACTTCATATTGCTTGATATAGCCACCGAAAGAATTTACTTCAACCACACCATCAAGCAAAGTCAGTTGTCTTTTTACAATCCAATCCTGAATAGTGCGCAGTTCCATGGGTGAATACTGATCCTCATAACCTTCTTTGGGTTGAATGGTGTATTCGTAAATCTGGCCTAAACCTGTAGAAATAGGCCCCATAGTGGGACTACCAAATTTTTCAGGAATAGTCTCCTTTAGTTCATTTAATTTTTCCTGCACCAACTGCCGGGGTTTGTAGATCCCCATTTCGTCTTCAAAAACAATGGTGACTACTGATAGGCCAAACCTTGAAATAGACCGAATTTCGTCCACACCTGGCAAATTACCCATGGCCAACTCTACCGGATAAGTCACAAATTGTTCTATATCTTCTGTGGCAAGGTTGGGCGAAACGGTCATCACCTGCACCTGGTTGTTGGTAATGTCCGGGACAGAACCCAGATTGACCGTGGCCATGGAGTAGATCCCCACACCAATGAGGGCCAGCGTCAGCAGACCCACGATGAATTTATTCTTTATAGAAAAAGAAATGATTTTATTGATCATATGACTTTTAATTATTTAATATGGACAGAGAAGAAGTGGTGAATTCTTTCCGCAATACCTGCCAGCAAGACAGCGCACACCAACCCAATAAAAAACCACTTTAGAATCTGTTTGAATGTGATTCCCTTCCTTCTCATTTTCCTTTTTTTCGATTTGCTTTTATTCAATTTTTTCAACTTTCTGAATAAGATTGGACACAGTGAAAGGATACCTTTTATGGTAAAGGCTCATTAAAGAAAATAACTAGGGAGTAAGTTTAAATGCCTGCCCAGTCCTGATAAAAGGGCTTTATCAAAAGGGCATATTTATCCTGTCAGTCAGAAAAGGATTATGATATTGGGGGCTTAAGAAATTCGGAGATTTCAATGCTTTCGAGTCCCTGGTAGTGGGAAAAAAAAGTAACAGGTAACTTCACGGGATGTGAAAATACTACTTCTGCAACGGGGAAAAAGTGCAAGTGACAACAATGACAAACACACAACGGAGAACAACCATCCCCACCCTGATTATGCTCATGGTTGGGATGGTTATCTGCAGTATTTACTACGGTAACATTTTCCTTATCATCATTAAGCGGAACAGAATCTGCACAGGTCATCCCTGCAAGGACTATGAAGTATAAGCTTAATATGTAACACGCGATTTTCACTATGCAATTATACGTAATTATTCGATGCAAGGGTATTGCAAAGTTGTATTAAGAAAATAAACCAAAAAATTATATAGTTTGCTTAAAAATTCATTTGCGGTTGTTTTTAGAAGTAACTGGAAATGCCAAATTGAAAACCACCAATCATGGCCGGTGGATTTCCAAGAATATCAGTTTCTTGCATATGCCTATAATTTAGACGAATTACGGTTTGAGAAGTTGGCCTGAAACTAACGGCTGGTACTATTGCCCATAAATCATCCCCAATATTTCCACCTGTTTCAGTAAATAATCCTCGGGGCAAGCCCACGAGGCATTATTTGTCAATCGAATATTTTTAGTTGATAATTGGTCTTTAGTTTTTTGTATTCTTTTTCCAGCCCCTGACTCTTAACATAATTAGCTATCTTTTCCTCAGTTCCATGTTGGCCAACGGTATTGACAAAGTACCCTTTACCCCAAAATTCTCCGCCCCAAAGCTGCTTTTTCACCTCTGGGCAATGTTGAAATACCTCTCGGACTAGCAAACTCTTTATCGTTCTCACAATCTTAGTTTTACTATAGGTGGGAACCGATTGTATAAGAAAGTGTACGTGGTCTGCATCTGTCCCGATTTCTAGAAACTTAATCTCATATCTTAATTCTATCTGTTCACAGGTCGAAATCAATACTTGATCCCCCCCCTTGCTGAACACTACACGTCTATATTTTGCTGCGCAAACTACATGATACAGCAAAACTGAAACATTATGACTCTTATGGATTTACTTACTATCTTGGGACATCGAGTCACAAGATAGTAAAACGAGGCAAGCCTCGGGGAATTAGACCCTAAGAGATTAAAAAAAAGGCTATTTGCCCCTTTTCTTTTGAAGTATCATTAGGACAACTGCTAACATCAGTAGTGAACAGCATAAAAAATGTAACAGTCCAACTCCTAAAAATGTCATATCAATTAACTGGCACAACAACTCAATTCTGACACATCTTTATTAAAGGTGATGGCAGCCAGTTTCACTCCTTCTGATAAGGTCAGGTAAGGGTGAAATGCATCGGCCAGTTCCTGAATAGTCATTCCGGCTTTAATTGCCAGACTGACTTGCATAGCCAATTCGCCTCCCTCAGGAGCGATGATTCGTCCACCAATAAGTTTATCTGTCTCACTGTTTCTGATCAGTTTGATAACCCCCCGCGTGTCCAAAGCTGCTTGTGCACGTGGCACCTCGGTTAACGGCATCACACTGGTTTCATAAGGTATCCCTGCTTCTTCGGCCTCCTTTTCGTCCAAGCCAGCCCCTGCTATCTGCGGATCTGTAAATACGACCCATGGAAGGCCTGTATAATCGACCATATCGCCGGTGCTTTGGAAAGCGTTTAATACAGCGACCTTTCCTTCTTTTGCAGCGGTATATACGAATGCAGGTGTATCGGTACAATCCCCTGCCGCATAAATGTGGCCTACATTCGTCTCCTGTTTAGTATTGACTAAAATATGACCTGTTTTATTGAGATTGACACCAGCGTTTTCAATCGCCAGACCGCTGGTATTCGGTCTGGTTCCTGTGGCTACCAGCACATGAGAAGCTTCAAAAGTCCCCTCATTGGTATGGGCCACTATGGCATCTCCGTTCTTTTCGAATTTTTGAATACTGACATTGGTATGGACCTCAATGCCTTCCTCTGTAAAATGGGATGTCAGGTCATCCGTAATATCGGCAGCCTGTGTTCGTAGAATTCTTTCTGACCGATGCAACATGGTGACCTTAGTGCCAAAGCGATGATATGCCTGGGCAATCTCCAACGCAATGTATCCGGCTCCAAGCACGATTAAGTGTTCGGGCTGTTCCTCCAGGTCAAACAGTGTTTCATTCGTCAGGTACCCAACATCCTCTAAGCCTGGCAGGTCAGGCACATTGGTTGTGGCGCCAGTTGCCAGCAAATACTTCATGCCTTTGTACGGCTTTCCATCCACTTCAATGGTGTGCGCATCCACGAACCTGGCCCAACCCTCCAGAATAGTGATATTATCCAGGTCACCCACCACGCCCAGGTATTTCTTCTTTTGCAGGGCTGCCACCAATTCTTTTTTCTGTTGTATGGTAGCCTTGAAATCAAAAGTTGGATTTGCGCCTGACACGCCATTAAAAGGCGAATGCTGCGCCCGGTGAACCTGCTCTGCAGCTCTGATCAAATGTTTGGAGGGTACGCAACCCACATTCACACAGGTGCCGCCAATGTCCAGTCCGGCATTCACCATCAACACGGTCAACCCAAGTTCATTGGCCGTAGTGGCCGCTGAAAATGCCGCAGATCCTCCACCTATGATGATCAGATCGTGTTGCCCGGGATCTGCGCGTTCCAGGTTGCCGTTTCCTCCAATTTCCTTTTGTACTTTGTAATTGCCCTCCTTGTTGATCGTTTCAATAATTTCCTGACGGCTTATTTTATCGGGGTTGAAGATAAATGTGCCTTTTTCATCGGCATAACTCACCGATTTGGAGATCAAACCTTCATGGCCTTCAAAGCGCTTCTCAATGGAGGTGGCGCAATGGTCACAGGTCATCCCGGAAATGCTAAACGTTACTTCTTCTTCAGTTCCCTGACCATTTGATGATGCAGGCAATTCCTTCTTAACGGAGTAATTGCCCATGCCGTTAATGGTATCTATGATCTCTTTCTTTGAAACCTTTTCAGGATCGTAGGAGAATATTCCCTTTCCCTCCGGATAGTTTACCTTCTGACTTGCTGTTCCAACAAGATGACCAACCTTTTTCTCAATACCGGTGGCGCAATGATCGCAGGTCATGCCTTCTATTTCCAGCACAACTTCCGATAAACTTTTTTGTCCTTCACCGATCTTGTTACTCTTAGGAGTAAACATATTTCTTATTTTAACCATGCATGTATTAGTTTTAATTCTAATCATTTTTCCCAGTGTATAGTTCAGCTTTGTAAGCAGTTTTTTCTTTGATAGATGCAATGAGCTTCTCCGGATTGGTCTGTTTGGGATCATATTCCACCACTGCGATATCCCCTGGATACTCCACCGATTTGTCGATGACGCCCTTTGTTTCTTTTAATATCTTGTAAAGGTGATTGGTACAGCCGGCACAGGTGAGCTCGGTGACTTTCAGTTTAACCGTCTCGTTTTCCTGAGTAGTACTGGCTTTTTCAGTTTTTTGTGAATCGGTAGATTGTACTATCCCATGTCCTGCAAGTAAAAAGACGAATGCCAGGCTTAAAATTATGGTTTTCATTATTTTATTGATTTAAAGTTTTTTCTTGTATGATTTTCTTTTCAGTGACTTTATAGCCTGTAGCTTCCTCTACCGTATCAGCCAATTGATCAATGGATACTTTTGTTTGATCAAACTTTACCGTTGCAATACCACTTTTGTAGGACGAAGAAGCTTCGAGAACACCTTCACTATTATTAAGCGCTGCATTTACGCTATGCTCGCATCCGGTGCAGGTCATGCCTTTGACCCTCAGCTCAGTATTCAGAATATCATCTTCTTTTACCACGATAACTTTATCGGCTTTGCTGTTGTCCGGGAAAAAGATGCCGGAATAGGACGGAAAAGCAAGCATCAATACCGCAAAGACGGTAACGATTCCAAGAAACTTTTTGGACTGCCAAAAGGAGGGACGCTCATTCTCATCACAGGCACAGTCGATTTCCTCCTGAGTCCTGGGTCTTAATTTCTGATACCAGGCAAAGCCCAATACCAAAACTGTAAGGCCTATTAAATAAGGTCTAAATGGTTCCATCCATGAAAAGGCCGAAGCAATGCCTCCTATTCCTGCCAGCGTAGCAAAAACCGGGGTGATACAACAAAGTGAGGCAGTAAAGGCTACTAACAATCCAGCCCCAATACTTTTTGATGAGGTATTTGATTGGTTTGAATTACTCATGATATTGACTCCTTTTTGTTATTATTATTAAGCAGGCTGTCTAATACAGGTCTTATTGCTTGGATATTATCTTCCACAATAGAGTAGAACACGGTTTGTCCTACTTTCTTGTATTTAACGAGCTTTCCATCTTTCAGCTTTCTTAAATGTTGGGAAATGCCACCGACAGATATATCCAAAATATCGCTTAGATCACAAGGACACATTTCACCTTCTTTATGAAGTAGAAAGAGAATCTTAAGCCTTGCGGCATTTCCTGAAAGGTTGAAAATTTGAGTGGCCAAATTCAACTGTTCTTCAAGTTTGTTGAGTGTTTTCTTGCACTCCTTGATTTGAACAGGATCGGCCAATACTCTGATACAATTATTGTTCATGTTTTAATATTTTAGCTATTACTAAAACTAAAACGTAAAGACAGGGAAAAAGTTCAATATTTTAGTAAAAACTAAACTAATCAACCTCAATTCCTTTGCTATGTAGCCTCTTTGGCCAGTTAAATGACTTAATGAAAAATGTCGGTGAGGCTGTCTCATAAGTCATCTTTGGAAAAAAGTAAAAGCTACACGAAAAATCGGGTAGCCATTTTTAGGTTTTAACTCGAAACTGTTATTTTTGAGGTGTGCAAAAAACCAAAGACAAGTTAGTCCTAAAAGACTACAATCCCAACCAGTTGATGTTTCTTCCACCGTCATTGGGGGAACTTTTGCCGTCAAACCATCCGGCACGCACAGTAAGTGTGAAAGTGGACAAGATCTCCATCCCCCCATCCTCGAGCAATACCCTGATCTGGGGGGCAGTAGCTCCCATCCCCGTATGCTGCTGAAGGTGCTGGTGTACGGCTACCTTGAGAACTGTTTTTCCTTCCCGTAAACTTGAGAAGGCCACAAGGGAGAATATCGCCTTCATGTGGCTTCACTACCTGGTTGGTTGCCATGCACCGCACACATCTAAAAAACACAATCCATCTAGGGTATTTTTCACCAAATCCATCAAAAAAGCCCTCCAAAAGAAGGGCTCCATTACTTTTACAGAGACGTATTCCAGTCCTAAACTATTTTTTCCAGGTAGAGCGGTTCGTTGCCTCCCCGCCTGTTCAGCCATTTGTGCAACAGCCGTTCAACACATCTGTGATACTTGTTTAGACTTCTGACATTGAAGGTTACCCCATAATAGGCATAGTGGCCTCGAAGCCTAACGTTAAGATCACAGATCAACTCCTTTAATTTCCTGTGCCTGTTGCCTTTGATCCAATCGCCTGTTTTGGTAATAGCCATCACCAGCTTCTTGCTGCTTGTCTTTCGTTTCAAGACTAGCCTTCCTTTACGTGTCTTACCCATATAGTGGGCAAAACCCAGAAAATCAAAGCTTCTTTCTCCACGTATATTAGTGTTCAGATCGATAACCTTTGTCTTTTCCGGATGTAGTCTAAGCCCATATTTTGTAAATCGTTTGTCGAGAACAGCCATGACACGCTTGGCATCTTCTCCTTTTTCAAAACCCATCACAAAATCATCGGCATACCTCACCATGAAACTTTTACCTGTTAACAGGGGCTGGATTTTATCCGAAAACCATTCATCCAGCACATAATGAAGATAAATATTGCTCAATATTGGTGAGACAATACCGCCTTGCGGCGTTCCTCCCTTCGGATAATGCAACTGCTTATCTTCCAGTATTCCTGCCTTGAGCCATTTATCCAGCATTTTGCGCACCACGCCATCTTTCACCCTACGGTCTAGAAACACACGTAACAGGCCGTGGTCTATGCTCCCAAAGTAATCCTGGATATCTGCATCTATAATATACCGCATCCTTCCATAGCTTACTTTCTCGAACATGTACTCTATGGCATGGTGACAGGATCGGTTTGGACGGAATCCGTAGGAAAACTCTTTAAAGTCTTCCTCATAAATCGGCTCCAACACGCTCCTGACACTCGGTTGAAGTACTTTATCCTCTATGGTGGGAATCCCTAGCGGACGCTTCCCCGTTTTCCCCTTCGGAATATACACCCTGCGTATCTGTGGTGCCTTGTACTCCCCTGATTTAACTGTCCTCAGTAGTTCCGGAAGCCGGTCCGGTAGGCGTAACCCATACGCATTCCAGCTTTCTCCGTCAACCCCTACACTACTGGTTTTATTCAGCTGTCGGTAACTGCTGGTCAGCAACTCCACATCTATGTACTGATGTAGGTTCGTCAGGGCTTCCCCTTTGTGTTTGCTAGCCCGATTTGTAATTTGTGTGTTGACATTGGTCTTCTTGTCTCTGGTACAATTAATGTTTCTAAACTACAATTCCGATTTAAGGTATCCCCCTTTCCTACTTGCTGGCTTTCTTGGGATAGATTTCCCAGCGTTCAATCGGTACTATGGGGATACTAAGACTGCCTTCGCCCTTCTCCTTCCCTTCAGTTTCCTTCGGTACAGATACCTTGCGGCAATGCCTCTTCTTAACGTCTTATCAACTGGCATTGCTTACTTGACAGACCTGGATGGTTACTGTGTGGTCAATCCTTATACCAACTGTTCGCTTGGAGGCGGGAGGCTCTCCCATGTTCCATGCAACCCTTATCTGCCTTTGACCAGGTCTCAGACCACGACCAGGCTGTGACTACTTGCCTTTACTCTCTCGCTGTCATCAGTGTTGTTCCAACTCATTTAACAGTTAAAACCCCGGTATTGCAAATATTTCGTGGCTCTATACTGGCCTTCGGCAGTCGCTGTCTACGCTTCATGCCATCGTCTCCAGTGACTATGCAAGACTCGCTTCCGTTGGGTGGCTAGCCCTTGACGGGACACGCTACTTACGTGACTGGGTTACTGTAAGATGTTTTTGATATAACTATACGCCTTATATCTGTCCCCATCTTATGGACTTGCATGGCGCAATAAAAGCGTTTGCCGTGGGAGAAGAATGACTATTTTAACATTGAATTTATTCGACCACAGACAACCCTATCCTCAAAGGAAAGTATTGAGCAAGACCAATAAATAAGACAGGATTACGAACGATTAGATAAAGAAAAACAAACCATCCTTTTATACTTACTTGAAAAAGGAAAAATCTCAAGGAAAGAAGCCGGTAACTTAATGGGATTGAAAAACACAAAGATTTACGAAATTCTCGCCAAAATGGTGGTCCAAAACCTTATTAAAAAACAGGACAAAGGGAGAGCCACTCCCACAAACTATAAGGCCTTCTCTCCAAGCTTCCCCAATGTAACCACCTTATAAAGTACAAGTTTCATAGCGTGTTTTGACCACCTAGCTTTCTGGAAAAACTAGAAGTTATGAATCTACAAGCAGAAATGGCCACCCTGGTCGAAGAGTTTAAAACCACCGATTTAACGCAAAAATCCTTCAGTGAGCAAAAAGGGATCGGCTTCCATAAATTCAATTATTGGTACCGAAAACTGAGGGATGAACAGCCAGCGGGAACCACCGGCTTTCTACCGGTCCGTACACAGGGCAGCAGTGTTCCTGCAGAGGCGATGGAAGTGGTCTACCCGAACGGGGTAAAGCTGCGTGTGCCGGCCAGGGACCTATCGCTGTTGTCGGGCCTGATCAGACTGTACTGATGTTTTCTCTGGGCTCCCAGCACCAATATTTCCTGTACCGTTCCCCGGTTGACATGCGCAAAGGGTTCAACGGGCTTTACGGGATGGTCATCAATGAACTGGACCGGGACCCTGTTTCCGGGGAAGTGTTCGTCTTTGTCAACCGCCACCGCAACCTGATCAAACTCCTGCACTGGGAGAAGGGCGGTTTCGTGGTCTATTACAAACGATTGGAAAAAGGCACCTTCCTGCTCCCGGAGGACAGAGGTGACGGCGTGCTGGAATGGCCCGAACTGGTGCTGATGGTCGAGGGCATCCAGGTGGACGGCTACCGGCAGCGTCCCCGGTATATCCCCGGTTGATTTTTTTACTGACCCGTGTTCAGCTTTTCGGGGCTGTATGCCCTTCTGTTAGTCCTACGGGCAGCTTTTTGAAGCCAGAATGGCCGAAATCATCTCCTGAGGGTTTTTTCCACAGGGGCTGTGGAAAAAAAGTCCATGGTTTTATAAGCAGGAGGTTTTATTTTCGGGCATGTCAAAGCCACTCGACCAGTTGACCAAAGCCGAACTGCTTGCCCTGCTGCAAAAGTCAGAGCAACAGGTGGCCGACCGTGAGCGGGTGATAGCCGAGAAGGAACGTATCCTGGCCGAGAAAGAAGCTTATGAGAAGCAGTTGTTGGCCCTGATCGAGAAGTTCAAGCGCATGGCCTTTGCCCAGAAGCGGGAACGCTTCGAGGGGAACAAGGACCAGCTGGACCTGCTCTTTGAACCTACCCAAGAACAAGAACAGCAACAACAGGAAGGGTTTTCCCGCAAAGTAGAATACATCCGTAAGAAACGCCCCGCCCATACGGGCAGACAGCCCTTGCCCGACCACCTTCCCGTAGAAGAGATCGAGATCCATCCGGAAGGGGACCTTTCCGGAATGGAGTGCATCGGCAAGGAAGTGACCGAAGAACTCGACTATATCCCTGCCCAATATATCCGCAGAAGGTACATCCGTTACAAGTATGCACCAAAGGACAGGTACAGCAGTGCCGGGGTAAAGATCGGCCTGTTGCCGGAAAGGGCCATCCCAAAGGGCATCCCGGGTTATGGGCTGCTCACCGACATCCTTACAAGGAAATACCTGGAACATATGCCGCTGTACCGGCAGGCACAGCGGTTCAAACGGGAAAAGATCCCCATAGCGCCCACCACACTTGAGGGATGGGTGAAACAGGGCCTGGAAAAACTAGAGCCCCTGTACGACAGCCTGGTGGCCGACACCAAGGCCATGGGCTATCTTATGGTGGACGAAAGTACCATCCGGGTATTGGACAGCGACAAGAAGGGCGCCTGCCACACGGGCTACTATTGGGTATACCATAACCCATTGGAAAACACCGTACTCTTTGATTACCAGCCTACCCGGAGCAAGGGAGGCCCCAGTGCCATACTGGAAAACTTTCAGGGCTACCTGCAGAGTGATGGCTATGCGGTGTACGAACACTATGCGGCCAATAAGGAGATCACCCACCTGGCCTGCTGGGCGCATGCGCGAAGAAAATACTTTGAAACCCTGGTGGAGAACAAGAAGCTGGCTTCCGAAGCCCTGGGCTTTATCGGCAAGCTCTACGATGTGGAAAAAAAGGCCAAGAAACTGAACCTCTCTGCCGAAGACCGTAAAAAGCTCCGTTTGGACGAGGCCTTGCCGGTGATCAACAAAATGTCCGAGTGGATCAAGAAGCAGCTGCCCAAGGCCCTGCCCAAAAGTGGGCTGAGAAAAGCCCTGTTCTACTCGGCCAATAGATGGGCCGAACTGTCCAATTACCTGTATGACGGGGAACTGGAAATCGACAACAACCTGGTGGAACGGGAAATCAGGTCCATGGTGGTCGGCCGGAAGAACTACCTGTTTGCCGGTTCCCATAAAGCGGCCCAAAGGACGGCCATGATCTATTCCTTCTTTGGGATATGCAAGCTACATGACGTGAATCCCCAGCAGTGCCTCGAACATGCACTGAGAAATATCATGACCATCAACCATAAAAACATCAGGGATCTATACCCGCAAAACTTCAACTTCACAACACGGGTTTAATAGGGCGGTTACTCCCCAATGCCATAAGCTTCTCTATCATTTCCATTTCTTCCAAAAAAGAGTTCGACCCACGTACCGCCAGCTCCAGCTGACGGGATCACAAACAATTATTCTTGGTATTAATTTCATCAGAAAGTTTCAAAATTATTCCCAAATCCTCCACAAAACGGTTCGAAATAAGTACTGAGGGGTCAACACAAATAAAAACCGCATTTCACAATGCGGTTTTTTGCGTTTTAAAACAAACCATGATTCCGTTTGCTTTAAATACCATCTATCCAAATTGTTTCAATGCCCCTTTCTTTTATCTCAATTTTTTTCTTTTAATTGCTGCCAAAGATTAAAACACCTAACTTTTTTCAAATTAGATAGTGTAACTTATCAATGAATCAATTCTTTCCAGAATAATTTTAGTTACTTACATTAAGTGCATTAATACATACTTCAAATGAAACCCATAAAATCAAATACAACATATCCAAACCTACCACAAAGGTTATTCTGGGATTTCGATTTCGATAAACTGGATTGGGACAAAAGCTATAGGACAGTCATTGAAAGGGTAATTGAGCGGGGTACTAAAACTGAATGGACTGAAATGACCAGGTATTATGGTAAAAACTTAATTAAGTCAACTTTAAAGAACGAGATCAATTATCTTCCTAAATATGCCATTGACTTGGTTGAACAAAATTTTGGATTAAAAAGAACCCAACTTAAATGCTACAAAAAGACACAGTCTCGGCATCAACATTGGCTTTGACCGCTATATTCAGCTTATCCCTTTTCTGAATTTAGGCCTTATATTGGACAAATAACCCACTGTATTCCGGACAATGGCTTAGGGGGCCAATCCGCAATCATCAATCCCTATAGTTGATAATGCCACAAGAGGCTCCACTCGCCCACACTTTCAAGAAACCATAACTATTTTGTCGCGGAACGCGCTCTCCATTGTTTTTAAACGACAAAAATTTGTCGCGAAAATAGATTTTGCGACAAAAAAATATATTTTTGTCGTTTAACTGTCGTGAAAACCCATTACTGTCGTGAAAACCGAAAAACAATATCATGCCATTTCTTCCATCCTAAACAGGCATAAGGAGGGTGCTTCAATTGATGAAATCAAAAAAGAGCTGGAGTTCGATCTGGCGATAAGAACCCTACAGAGAAGGTTGTCCAAAATGAAAGAACTCGGCATGATCATTACTTCGGGGGAATCGAGAGCTACCCGATATCACCTTACCCCAACACCCTTGGCAACTGAAAACAAAAAGGGGGGTACACTCACCACTTCAACTGAATTAATCCAATTTTCAACTGACTCCAAGGAAATTCTTTCCATTGTTTCTTTGCCTGAAAACAAAAGAACCCCAGTAGGGTATAACCGAAGATTTTTGGAAACTTATCGACCAAATAAGGATAGCTACTTGAGCACCGAAGAAAAAGAAAAATTGCATAGCATCGGAAAAACAGGAAAAGACAACTATCCTGCAGGAACCTATGCAAGGGAAATACTAAACCGGCTCCTCATCGACTTATCATGGAACTCCAGTAGATTGGAGGGAAATACCTATTCCCTATTGGATACAGAGAGATTGATTCATGAGGGCAAAGCCCCAGAAAACAAATCAGCGATGGAGACCCAAATGATCCTCAACCATAAAGATGCAATAGAATTCATTGTCCATTCAGATGGATATATCGGTTTCAACCGGTACACGATTTTGAACCTTCATGCCTTGCTGTCCAACAACCTCCTTCCTGATCCTGCTGCCTCAGGCAGGCTAAGGAAATTTGGAGTAGGTATAGGGAGGTCTGTATTTACTCCCTTGGCTGTACCACAACTCATTGATGAAATGTTTGATATGATTTTGAGCAAAGCGAGCCAAATTGAAGACCCATTTGAACAGGCCTTTTTTGCCTTGGTCCACTTCCCCTATCTTCAGGCATTTGACGATGTCAACAAATGCGTTTCACGGCTTTCTGCCAATATCCCATTAAACGAACACAACTTGGCGCCTATATCATTCATTGATGTACCCGAAGATTTATATATCAGCGGCATGTTGGGAGTATATGAACTCAACAGGGTTGAGCTACTCAAAGAAGTGTTCATATGGGCTTATGAAAGATCTTCCCTTAGGTACTCCGCCATCCGCCAGTCACTGGGAGAACCCGACTCATTTAGATTAAAATACAGAGAACCGTTACTTAAGGTCATATCCGAAATCATCGATAAAAGTATGGATCGTGACAAAGCCAATGAATTCATCAGGCAAAAAGCTAAAGAACTTCCGGAAATGGACCAAAACAATTTCATTGATACAGTAGAAGCTGAACTTCTGGGACTTCATGAAGGGAACTTTGCCAGATACCGGATCAGGCCGCAAGCCTTTTTGGAGTGGCAAAAACAATGGAAGCAAAGATAGTCCTTAATTATTTGTTGCATATCCATTCACATTTACATAAAAAGGAGAGCTTAAACCTCCTTTATCAATCTTTCATGCCAGTAAAACCATCACAAATCTTCAAACATGAATGACGAAACTGGTAAGATGGGTCTGTTCATAAATTTCAACCTCTTCCCTTGAGACTGTAATCTAAACTCTGTCTGAGACTTTGAAAATCAATTAAAGTTTATAAGATAGAGTGTTATGAGCGAAGAACAAGAATCAGCATTTAAGAAGAAAGTACTTGACCAGTTTTTATCAGGAGAGTCCCTGTTCGGCAAGAAATGTACGATACGGAGGTCTCCACGCAGGTGATAAGCGATATTACCGACCGTGTCGTCCCGAAAGTCAAGGAGTGGCAGAACAGGCCGTTGGAAGAGGTCTATTGCATTGTATGGCTTGATGCCATGCACTTCAAGGTACGTGAGGAAGGGAAGGTACGCCATAAGGCCCTATACAATGTATTAGGGATCAACCGTGAGGGGAAGAAGGAGGTACTGGGCATGTACCTTTCCGAAAGCGAGGGGGCGAACTTCTGGCTACAGGTACTCAGCGATCTACAGCACCGTGGAGTACAGGATATCCTGATCGCCTGTACCGATAACCTTAAGGGCTTTCCCGAGGCGATCGGGTCGATTTTCCCGAAAACAGAGATCCAGCTCTGCGTGGTCCACCAGATCCGGAACAGCCTGAAGTACGTGGCCAGCAAAAACCAAAAGGAGTTTGCCGGTGACCTGAAGAAGATCTATAAGGCCGAGACAAAGGACCTGGCCGAATCGGCATTGTTGGAACTGGAAGAAAAGTGGGGGAAGAAATACCCCATAGTGATCCGTTCCTGGAACGACAACTGGGAGAGGCTGAGTGCCTTCTTTGCCTATACACCGCCCATCAGGAAGCTGATCTATACCACCAATGCGGTGGAAGGCTTCCATCGGCAGGTAAGAAAGGTGACCAAGACCAAAGGGGCATTTACCAGTGACATGGCACTTCTAAAGCTGGTCTATCTGGCCACGCAGCGGATCGAGAAAAAATGGACGACCCCTTTACAGAACTGGAGCTTGACAGTCCAGCAGTTGGCCATTAAATTTGAGGGGAGGCTCCGGTTGGACATCAATACGGAAACCTAATTATTTAGTGAGAATTTTTTCCCTTCCCGGGGGCTAGCCCCCGGGAAGGGAAAGGACAGAGTTGAGATAACACTCCCCTTCCCTTTTGGAATAATCCCTGCCTATTTATTTGAATTCGTCATATTGCCATTTCATCGTATTCCTGTTTTCATCTGTCGCTAAGATGCGTTGTGTAAATGCAATATAATGATTTTTGCAATGGCGGTATCCTTAAATTCTACCAGAAATTTTTATTAACCGAATGAGAAAGAAAGCTCCCATGGAATGGCGTTGGGCAAACTATTTCTGAGAAACAGGGCTCCTTCTTAAGTCCGCAACCGGCATATCCCATCTACGTTCAAGGATCACTGCTTATCCACTGGCCGTGATCCAAGGGGTAGGATCCCGCTCGTTGTCCCTACGCCCGATTTTGGCAAAGGCGGAGGAAGTTTGCTATCGCAGCACTATTGTGTACGGTTGTTGAATGACCTGCACACCGATGGGCACTGGTATTTCCCGCTCCACAATAACAGCTCTTTCCTATTTAACCCAACCCTTTTCGCCAGTTCCTCGGGCTTTTTAATAGCTCCATGAAAGCTTTTTACCAAATCCCAATTTCAACACCTTAATCATAAATAGGTTTCATAAATATAGGTATACCTTCAGTTACACTCTTAGCTGATAAATAGGATGTACAACCACTATGTTGGCTTATACATCCTATTTAATGCCTGGGGAATGTTAAGATTGAATTGTTTAACACTAAACTGTCAATTTACTGGCAAATTGTTGATTTGGGTTTCCAACTCCTCCTTAGGCCCAAAAAACTCAAAATGAACATCTGATATTTTACCTTCATGCTCTTTCAACAAATCAAGTGCATACGCCATAAAGGATTTTGGCCCGCACATGTAAACATCCGATGGGGAAGATGGAAGGATATCGTTCAATACTTTAGATGTAAGGTATCCCTTAAAGTCAAATATATCGTTTGACAAGGGTTCTTCATAAATAACCACGGAAGTAACATTGTCTGTTTTTTGACTTTCTATTTCATTTCTGAAGGCATGTGATTCCGAATTTTTTGCACATTGGACAAAGACAATTTCTCTTTCAGAACCCTTCAGTGATTTATACATACTGATCAAGGGTGTGATCCCAACACCTGCTGCCAAGAAGACCAACGGGCCTTTATTGCTATTTAGATAAAATTCACCAGAAGGCATACCCAAGGATAATATATCCCCCTCACCCACTTGATCATGAAGATAGTTTGAAACAAGTCCCTTATATTTCCCGGACTCTCTTTTTACGCTAATCCGTAATGCTTCTTTATTCCCATAATCTGACAGGCTATAATTACGTGTATGCAGATGATCCGTTCCTGGAATAGAAAGCGTCAAGGATATATATTGGCCCGGTGTAAACTCTGGGAGTCCCGAACCATCGGTTGTATTTAGGTAAAATGAGGTAATGTGTTTATTTTCTTCGATTTTTCTTACCACCTTAAATTCCTTTTGCCCATTATAACCGTTCATCCTGCTTTTCTGCTCCCTGTATATTGAGTCCTCCTTGGCAATAAATATTTCGGCCAGTTCACCATATGCTTCTGCCCAAGCTCCTATTATATCAGGAGTTGCCGCATCACCCAAGACTTCCTTGATGGCCCAAAGCAACGTCTCTCCCACTATTGGGTACATTTCCGGGGTAATCGATAGGGAGCTGTGCTTATGTGCTATCGAGTTAACGGCCTGCAGCAAAACCTCAGGTGTTTCAATATAAGTTGCATATTGAATAATTGCATTTGCCAATACTTTTGGCTGTGTGCCCTTTACCTGATTGGTCATATTGAAAAGGTTTCGTAAATCAGGGTGTGTCTCAAACAGTTTTTTGTAGAACACTTTCGTTATTTGTTCCCCATACTCCTTTAATACGGGCGCCGTGGACTTTACAATTTCAATGGTGGATTTACTTGCCATAACTGATTTGTTTAGTAATTTATATTTATGATTTTAAGACCTTTTTATCCTTTATTTAGGAAATTTATATTTCACCTCTTCAAAAAGGTTAATCCATTGACTATTTCGTCCGATAAATTTCTTAAAGTTGTATTTTCCAGCAGTTGGTGAATTTGGTTACGTATTTCCATGAACTCAGTATGGAGAGGGCATGGCTTTTCATTGTTGCAATTCTCTAGTCCTAAAGCACATCCTTTAAATAAGCTATCTCCATCCATGATATGGACAATATCAATTAATCTAATATTATTCATTTCACTTTCCCCTACTTCAAAGCCTCCATATGGCCCTTTGATACCCTTCAAAATATTATTTTTGGACAGTTGCTGTAATATTTTAGCGGTAAAGGCCTCTGGTGAGCCTATTTCCTTGGATATCTCCTTGAGGGATGTTCTGTTACCCATTTGGGATTGGGCAGCGACAAACAAAACTGCTCTAATTGCGTATTCACAGGCTTTGGAAAACATAATTGAATATTAACGTCACAAACATAACCCAATTTTATTTCGGATCAAAATATCCGAAATAGGTTTTATTGATTTTCTTGATCTTTTGGAACAAAAGCATTAAAATTCCGACCATGTCAAGGGAGAAAGAATCTGCAACCACATGGTTGAAGTAGCGAGGCTTGAGGTATTCCAATAAAAGCTACCATTAAAAAACACTCCCATATGTCCTAAAAACGGGAAGCCTCCAATGGAACCTGGATTACTGAATATGATGAAACAGGCCCCATGATAGCCCGGGAGATATGCCCCAAGGGGATTTGGCCGCAGAAGTATGGGTTAATTGTGGATAGCTTCCTTGAAGTTACCCACAATTAACCCATATAAACAGTATCCACTAATTATACCTGTCCAGTTATAAGTTGTCCAAAAACGGAAAGCCTTCACGCTGGTGAATGCAATTACTTGGTGCCAGTGTATCAGCATGGCAATAAATTAAATTTCCACTTCCCATACTAATAACCCAGTTGTTTAACTGTGTTCAAACGATTTTCCAGTGTTTGCTCCAGATTGTGATAGGCTACTTTTCCAATGGCAAATCTATTAGGTAAATCTTCTGAGTTTACCATTTCAATGATGCGCTGTGCTACATATTCCGGTGTGTCCAACTCGTCGAAATCAGCATTTTTTATTTTTTCCCGAACCACATCCGCTGGGGTTTCTGCATATTCTTGCATCAAGCTAGCAGTTTTGGCATTTGCAGCGAACTGTGTGCTTGTAGGGCCTGGTTCAGCAATAGCAAAAGAAATATTAAAAGGAGCCACTTCTTGTGCAACTGATTCAATAAAACCCTCAATTCCCCATTTTGATGCATGATATACACTAAAACCAGGATAGGTCACTTGACCTCCTTCGGATGAAACCTGCACAATACGCCCTCCTCCTTGATGGCGGAAATAAGGTAGAAATGCCCTAATGGTCCGTATTGAAGAGATAAGATTAGTGTCGATTTGATGTAAGATATCTTCATCCTTAAATTCTTCGGCTGCACCTACTATGCTATATCCTGCATTGTCAACCAAAAAATCAATATGATTATCCGCAATCATGCCAGTATGGATAAATAGCTGCAATGATGAGCCTGTCAAATAGATTTTGGCCGAAATATCTTCTGTTGAGTTTATAACAGAACTCGTCAAGATAGTTTTGCATCATCCGTTCACTTATCATATGGTATGTCTGCAGGTGTTTCTTTAAGTTACTGATAGCAATGTGTGCCCTTTTGAGGTTGAAATGCCCCTTTTCTGTCCCCGAGATCTCCTTGACATGCACATCTATACAATTACTCAGGTCTGAGAAGGTGGTGTTCATATCTGTTTGAAGTACGGAGTTTGGGTCAATAAATTCCTTTACCAAACGCTGGGCTGTTTTCGCCTCCAGGTTCTTTATCTTCTTCATCTTAAAATACCTGCAGCTCTTGTCTGACTTACCGGTTTCAAGGTCTTCCAAAACAGTTGATTCGGCCATTACGGCCACGGTTGACCGTTTTTGGCTGCCCCTGCCTCTTTTAAGCTTGTGTGGCTTTTTTGTTGCTTTGCCCACAAAGGCCTCGTCATACTCCACCATGTCCTCAAGGCTGTAAAGATCATCGCGTTTCCCCATTACCTTGCGGAGTTTATGGTACATCCTGAAGACCGGTTCGTACCGCTTCATGCCCAGCTGTCTTTGCAGTTCAGAAGCACTGAACCCCTTTTTGGTGGCTGTGATGAAGGTCATGGCCAACAACCAGGTCCGGATCGGAAGGTTACTGTTTTCCATTACCGTTCCGCTTCTGATACTTGTCCTGAAGCTACAGGAAGTGCATTGAAAGGCCTTTTTGTTTGCCAACCAATAATGCCTGGTACAGTTGCATCTTTTGCAGACAATACCTGCTTGGCTCCTTTTCTGCCTTACAAACTCGATACAGGAAGATTCGTCAGGAAACCGATTGATGAAGTTGATGATATTCATGGTCAAAACCGTTTGTCTTGACACAATTTATTGAGAGTAATAACTCAATTAAAGCAATTGACACTAACTGTCACTATTAATTTATTTGGCTACTGGTGCAATTGCGGATATACATATACGCTAATTTTTTGGTCTCAAAGAAACTTGGGATAAGTAGTTTGTCCTCATTGGTCAATTCTATTTTTTCTTCAAGTTGTCCAAAGAGTTCGTCAAACATAATTTCTTAAATGTTGTGTTTTTTCAGCTTGCAGGTAACAAATTACCTGCCCATAGATTTCTTATATGCACTCGGGCTAACTCCTTTGTATTTCTTGAACGCTTTGTTCAAATGGCTGGCATCGCTAAAACCAAATTCGTTGGCAATTTCTTTCAGGGTAAGTGTTGGTACGGACAAGCGTTTTTCGATCAGTTTTGCACGGTATTCATTAATGTAATCACGGTAACTCATATCGAAATTCCGTTTGAAATAAGCACTGAAATATCCCGGGGCAATATGGAAATGCCTGGCTATATGTTGTGCAGTCAATAGTTCCGGCTCATAAATATGTTTGTGGATATACGAGATGAGTTCCTCTTTGCCGGGATGCCCTTTGTCAATCCGGATGCTCAATTTTTGTGCAGCTTCGCGTATCAGCCCGAAAATAGACAACAGTTGGTAATATACCAGTGGCGATGACGCTATATCTTTCCGGCAATTGTAGGCCACGATATTTTCCACCGTGTTGCGCAAAATGGAAACACAGGGTTCGTCCATTTGCAGTTTTACTTCTTTCAGCATTTTGTTGCGCATGATGTCTTCCGGTGATGACAGCAGCAGGGCATCGGGGCGATGCATCTTATGCCCCGAAAAATAGCTGTCCGTAAACTTGATGAACGTAAAGTGGGTTCGCTTTTTAATGTTGAAAAAATGTTGGTCTTCCGGGCTGATGATAAAAAGATCGCCCGTTTTGTACGTAAAACTGTTATGGTTTAGCTCATGCGTACCATTTCCCTTTTTGATGTAAACCAGCTCATAATAGGTGTGCAGATGAATGGGTAACGGATAAACATCCGTCTCAAAATCATCAATCTCAAGCGGTTCAAACTGTGCTTTTCTCATCGTATTGTATTTGTATCAAATGTACAAATATTTATCGTAAATGTACTAATAGACAAAAACCATATAACGTACATTTACAGTTCATTAAAATTGTAATTACGCATTTGATGATGAACGGAAAGTACAAATACGGTTACTTCTTCCTGCGCCTGCCCATAGCAATGTCGTTGCTCGGGCACGGTCTGGTTCGTTTGCCCAAATTGCAGGGTTTTAGCAATTGGATGGTTGGTCTTATGCAAAATTCCTATTTGCCCAAACCGATGATTCTCGGTTTCAGCTATGTAGTGCCGTTTGTGGAAGTGTTTACGGGCTTGTTCCTGTTGATTGGCTTGTTTACACGGCAAACCATTTACGTAGCCTTGACACTTATGGCATTGTTCATTTTTGGCAATACCACGATTGAAAATTGGGAACCCATTACTTCGCAACTCGTTCACGCAGGTTATTTAGGAATGTTGATAATGTTTATTCAGCACAACGATTTTTCATTGGACAGCAAACTCAAAAAATGAAAAAGTATGGCATCACGCAGAAATTTTTTATCGCAAACGGTTTTGGCTTCCGCGGCTTTGGCAGCAACGCCTGTTTCAACAAAGGAGAAGAATATGAAAAAAGCGAAAATAGCAGTCATTACCTGGACGTATGGCATTGATGATCTGGAAACCCTGTTTGCAAAAATAAAAGAAACAGGGTTTGAAGCTGTGCAGTTTAGCGGCAATTACCGCGTACATAGAGCGAATGATGTTGTGGCAACAGCCCAAAAATACGACATCGAAATTTTGTCATACGACCCAATGAGTTTTAAACCTTTTGACGATGAAAAGCTGACGTTAAAAGATGCCGTGAAACACTATTCTGATGTTATAGAATACGCCAAAGCCATTGGTGCGCCCATGGCTACGCTGCAAGGACTTTCGTATTGGACAAAAGAAATTTCCGATTACGAAAAGGCAATACAGTTCATCATTGAAGCCGTTCGGCAGTTGGATAAAGTTGCGCAAAATTTAAACATAACATTGACCTACGAAGCCTGCAACCAATACGAAATTCCGTGGGTGCAGACTGCCGATGAATTGTTGCGTATCCACAGTGAATCCAACGCAAAAAAATTGTTGTTGGTGTTGGACAGTTTTCACATGAACATTTGTGAAACCGATATGCTATCGCCACTTCGCAAAATAGGGAAATTGCTGCACAGCTATCACGTTTCCGATTCCGGGCGTAGCGGCATCGGCAGCGGACATATTGATTATGTTGCCCAATACAAAGTATTGCAGGAAATCGGTTTTGACGGTTATGTGTTTTTCGAGTTTGTATTGCCGGAAATCCGTCCGTACAAACTGCCGATGAACGAAAAACAAATGGAAAAATCCATTCAGCAAAACAAATACAGCATTCAATTGTGGAATGCCATTGCCGAAAGTTCAATCAAATAGAATGGAAAAAAAATCCTTGTACATATCGTTGATTGTCGGCATTGCCTTTTTGATGGAAAATCTGGACAGTACGGCCATTACAACCGCCATTCCCAAAATGGCAAACGATTTTAGTGTCAGTTCGGTAACGATGAGTACGGGCATTACGGCTTATGTCATCATGCTGGCGGTATTTATCCCGATTAGCGGCTGGGTGGCAGACCGATACGGAACACGAAGTGTATTCAGTTTGGCGGTTACGGGTTTTATCCTGGCATCGGTAGCCTGCGGTTTTTCGGGCAGCCTTCCTGTATTTGTCGTATCAAGAATTTTGCAAGGAATGGCAGGTGCTATGATGGTTCCGGTGGGCCAGTTGGCGGTATTGACCAACACGGCCAAAGAAGACCTTGTGGCGGCAACCGCTTACATCACCTGGCCCGGATTGGTAGGGCCGATTGCCGGTCCTTTTCTGGGGGGATTTTTCACTTCGTATTTGAGCTGGCACTGGATATTTTTCATCAATGTGCCTATCGGAATCATTACCATTATTTATGCACTCAAATTTATTCCGAACAGCCTTCAGGATACAACGAAAAGTAAACGAAAACTCGACTGGATCGGCTTTCTGTTAAGCGGCATCGGTTTGATGTGTTTAACTATTGGACTGGAATTATTGAGCCAAGATAATGTGGATTATACAGTTAGTTTTACCCTTATCGGTATCTCTCTGTTACTCATCGGGCTTTCCGTGTGGCATTCCTTCCGGACGGAATATCCGATCATGGATTACAATGTTTTAAAAATCAAAACATTCAGAATCCCTATAACATCAGGTACCATCAGTAAAATCGTTATCAATACCGCACCGTTTATCATTCCGTTGCTGTTTCAGACCGTTTTTGGGATGTCGGCATTTCATTCGGGTTTGCTGTTTATGGCAAGTATGATTGGCAACCTTATGATGAAGCCCGCCACGATTTGGATTACGAAAAAATATAATTTCAGACAGGTACTTTGCTTCAACGGATTTCTGTTGGCACTGACTACTTTTCTTCAGGTGTTCTTTTATCCGGGATTGGCGATGTGGATTATTGCAGGTATATTGTTTTTTGCCGGAATGGTTAGGTCTATGCAGTTTAGCGGATTGAACACATTGGCTTATGCAGATGTGCCGCCGGATTTGATGAACAATGCCAATACGCTCTACATTACCTTACAACAACTTTCAGTAGCGTTGGGCGTAAGTTTTGCCGCATTGAGTTTGCATTTTTCGGCTTTTTATCATCAAAACGGAAATAATTATCAATTAAACGATTTTCAAATGTCGTTCACCATTATATCACTATTCTGTTTGCTTTCCTTAATCGGTTATTTGAAACTGAACAAAGAAGATGGTTGGGTGGTAAGGGTCAAAAACAAATAAAATAAAAATATGACAAACAAAACAATCAATACTGCTATACTTGGTTACGGATTTTCGGGTTCTATTTTCTTTGCCCCATTCTTGCACCTGCACGAAGGTTTTCTACTAAAAGGAGCTTGGGAACGCAGTAAAAAGAAAATCCAAAACGATTATCCTTATGTAAAAAGTTACGCTTCGCTGGAGGAAATTATTTCCGATGATACCATTGATTTAGTGGTGGTAAACACGCCGATAGATACTCATTATACCTATGCGAAAAAGGTATTGGAGGCTGGCAAACACGCCATTGTAGAAAAAACGTTTACCAATACGGCAGCCGAAGCCAGAGAGCTGCACGAACTTGCAACCGTGAAAGATTTGCATTTGTTTGTCTATCAAAACAGGCGTTACGACAGCGATTTTTTAACATCAAAAAAGGTACTGGAATCAGGCAAATTGGGAAAGTTGAAAGAAGCCATTATTTCCTACGATATTCATTTGCCCGAACTGCGTAAAAGAGGAACTGTTCATACCGAAAAACCAAAAAGTGGTGGCGAGTTCAACAACCGAGGGTCGCACATTACCGACCAGGCTGTTGAGCTATTTGGGTTTCCCGATGCGGTTTTTGCCGATTTTGCTATTTTCCGCAAAGGTGGCGAAGTGGAAGATTATGTGGATGTGATTTTATATTACGCCGATAAGCGTGTGAAACTGAGGGAAACCAATATTTCCGTACATCGGCAAGATGCTTATATTTTTCACGGGTTGAACGGCTCGTTTTTCAAAAGTCGTTCCGATATGCAGGAAGACCGTTTATTGGCAGGAACGATACCAATGAAAACACATTGGTGTGATGAACCGGAAAACGAGGAAGGCCGATTGTATTATTTCCAAGATGGAAAGAAAATGGTCGAAACCATTACTACAGAAGATGGCAATTATTATAATTATTTTGAAGCCATATATCAATCCGTCGTAAACGGAGCTCCGGCGCCGGTGTCGGGTTGGGATGGCTACAAAACGATGTTGGTAATGGATGCGGCAAGAAAAAGTATGGAGACAGGAAAAATGGTAACCGTTAATCCTGTAAAAGAATATTAATATCCAACAAAATGAGAATTAACAGAAAGGAAATTTTAAGATTATCGGGACTTTTGGGCATAAGCCTGTCGATACCTGCATTATCTTTTGTCGCTTCCGGTAAAACATTGAAAACAGGAGGTTTTTACGCTGATTTGGAGCAATTAAGAAAGTTGTCGCACGCTATTCCCGGTGATTTGCCCGATAAAATCAATGTGACCAAAGTTGCCGACACCATCCGTCCGGCAAGTGTGGTAGTCAGTGGTGAAAGTGCCGACAAAAAAATGACCTTGGCAAGAACGGTGTACCAATTGGTTTTCCCAAATGGCTCGATTCTATTGGATTCGGGAATGGATTTGGAAACGCATAGAACTTTCGGAAAAACGGAAGAACCGTATTATCCCGAAAATTTTGAAAGGGTAAAAAAAGCGTTGGACAAAGCCAATTTGATTATCCTGACACATTACCACGCAGACCATTCTGGCGGGATTATCCGTTCGGACAGATTTGATGAACTGGCCCCAAAAGTATGGACATCAAGGGAAACAGCGGAACTGCTCATCAACAAACCGCACAAAACAACGGTTAAAATCAGCAGGGAAAAAGTGGAGCGTTTTTTCATTACGGATTTCGGGAATTATTATCCCATTGCCCCGGGTGTAGTGGTGTTTAAAGCTCCCGGACACACCACCGATTCCAAAATGCTGTACATAAAATTAGCCAACGGAAAAGAGTTTATTCATAGTGTGGACAGTGGTTGGTCGATGGAAAATATTATTGAGGAAAAAATGAAAAACGCTTCGTGGGTACACGAAAATCAGGAGCAACTGTTAGCACAGTATAAATGGTTGAACAACATCATCAATACCGAAAAAAATATAACAGTGCTCTGCACGCACGACAATGAACAATACAACGATTTTATTGAAAAAAATATTTTGGGAAACGGATTGGAAGTTTAAAACATTTAAAAGTTGAACAGATGAAAACACTTGGAATATTATTAACGGTCACCTCATTCAGTGTCTTAACGAGCAATGTTTCCGCCCAGGAATACCACAGCGATAATTTGATTCCGGTGGCAGATTTGGGAAAATATCAGGCCATTGGTGTCAGCGTCTCGTCAGGCAACCGGCTGTTTGTATCTTTCCCCAACCGGGGCGGGGCGTATCAATACGGGTTGACAGAGAACGTCAACGGCAAACGCATCCCCTATCCGGACGAAGCATGGAACAAGCCGGGTGACGGGGCTTCGCACTTTGTAAGCGTTCAGGACCTGTTTGTGGATGCCAGCGATTTTTTATGGGTGCTGGATTCCAAACCCGCTCCGGGCGGCTCCATTTTCGGAAATGCCGAAACAGCCGTCAAAGGGCAGTTCAAACTTTTGAAAATCAATACCCAAACCAACCGGGTAGAAAAGGTTTATACCTTTGATGATCTGGATAAGGCACATTCGGGCTTGAACGATATCCGGGTGGATACCGAAAAGCAACTGGCCTATCTCTCCGATCCGGGACTGGCAGCCATTGTGGTGCTGGACCTGAAAACCGGGAAAACCCGCAAGCTGCTGGAAAAAACCAAATTTACACTGGCAGACCCAAATGTGGTTTTGAAATACGAGGGCAAAGAAATGCGCAACGAAGCGGGGAAGCCCTTTGCATCAAACGTCAATGGAATTGCCCTGACCAAAGATTTTGGGTATTTCTATTTCAAGCCGATCAATCAAACCCATTTATACCGGATAAAAACAGTGTATCTCGCAGACGCTGCCCTTTCCGAAAACGAACTGGAAAGCAAGGTGGAAGATATGGGCGAAGTGGGCGTTACCCACGGTCTGGCAGCCGATGCCCAGGGCAATATTTTCCTGACCACATCTATGGACCACACGATTAAATATCTGAGCCCGGACGGAAAACTGCATACACTTGTACAGGATTCCCGTTTGATTTGGCCCGATTCACTGGGCATTGGCACGGACGGCTATTTGTACCTTTCCTGTGCGCAGCTCAACCGCGAACCGATATGGAACAATGGTGAAAACCGCGTTCACTATCCTTATGAGATCTATAAAGTCAAACTCCCTTAAAATCACTGCTATGAAATCCATATCCGGAATATGCGTACTTGCTTTTTTTACCTGCATCTTTGCTTTTGCACAGGAGCAATCGGCAATTCCCTATCAGGCAAACGACAGTATGATGGTAACGGTGGTTTTGCGGCATTTGCAGGAAAATCCGGTGGACAGCATCCAGACACGGATTATGAAGCAAGGGTTTTACGAAAAAATCAACCGGAGCCATGCAAGGATTTTGTCGTGGAATGTAGTGATGGGAATCGGGCAGATTATCACGCTGCGTTTCAAACCCGAATATACAAGAGCAGTCAATCAGGTATTTAAATGTGGCGCGTGGGGCGGATTCAGAACAGAATTTTATCCTACCTATGATTTTATGCCGATCTATCCCGTGATGCTCGAAAAAGAAAAGAAATTAAATTCAGAAAAATGAAAAAATACAGTTTGATCATTCCGTTGCTGCTCGTTATCAACGTAGTTTTTTCCCAAACGGAACGCCCTGTACTGGATATAATGCTCACCAACTACAACTATCCGTATGAAGTACATTTCCTGAATTTCAAATTGCAAAATCAGGAGTTGAAAATGGCATATATGGACGTTCACCCCAAAAAGCCAAATGCCCTGCCTGCCGGCAGGCAGGTAAAAACCGTAGTGCTTTTACACGGAAAAAACTTTAACGGAGCGTACTGGAAAACAACCATAGAAGCGTTAACAGATGAAGGTTATCGTGTAATCGTTCCCGACCAGGTCGGGTTTGGCAAATCATCAAAACCGGTGGGTTATCAATTTACGTTTCAGCAATTGGCACAAAATACAAAAGCCGTTTTGGATGAATTGAAAATTGACAAAATCTACTTGCTCGGACATTCAATGGGCGGAATGTTGGCTACAAGATTTACGCTGATGTACCCCGAAGTTGTAGAAAAACTCGTGCTGGAAAACCCCATTGGGCTGGAAGACTGGAAACTCGTTGCACCTTACGTTTCCATTGATGCCAATTATCAAAAGGAACTGAAAGCCAATTACGAATCGGCAAGGCAATACCAATCGGCATCTTATTACGACAACCATTGGAAACACGAATACGATGAATGGGTGTATTTGCTCACCGGCTGGGTAAAATCACCGGATTATCCCATTGTGGCAAAAATAAACGCCCAAACGTCCGATATGATTTTTACGCAACCGGTAGTGTATGAATTTCAAAACATCAACGCACCAACACTTTTGATCATCGGCACAAGAGACCGAACCGCTATCGGGAGAAACAATGTAAAAGACCCCGAAGTGGCTGCCAAGATGGGACAATATCAATTGCTTGGAAAAGCAACCCAACAAAAAATCCCGAATGCTGAATTAGTAGAATTGGACAATGTTGGACATTTGCCACATATCGAAGTTTTTGACCGATTTATAAAACCGTTGAAAGAATTTTTAAACCCTTAAAATGAAACATATTCTCAACATAGCATTACTCATCATTTCCACAGGGGTTTTTGCCCAAACGGAAATCAAGGAATTTAAGGTGCAGGACAGCCTGTATATGGTGGGCGACCGAGTATATTCTTTGTACTACATCACGCCCGAAGGTGTGGTGGTCATCGACCCAATAAACTTCCGCATTGCAGACGAAACGCTGAAATCCATCCGAAAACATACCGATTTGCCCGTGAAATATGTGATATACAGCCATAATCATTGGGACCATAATATGGGTGGTAAACTGTACAAGCAGCAAGGGGCTTCATTTCTTGCACATACAAATGCCGAGCAGCATATGGCACCGAACAAAATGGTGGTAGCTGTTGATTCTGTTTGGGCGGGCAATAAAACCGTTTTCACGTTGGGCGGAAAAGATATTGAAATGTATTACTACGGAAAAAACCACGGGGACGGAATGACGGTGTTCCGTTTTCCGGAATACAATACGGTTTTTACGGTAGATTTGGTTGTGCCGGACCGTGTGCTATACGCCTATCTACCGGATGCCAAACCCAGACAATGGCTCGAAGATTTGTACGAAATTCAGAAACTGGAGTTTGACCAATTGCTGATGGCACACGTCCGGCCGATCGGTGCGCGGGAGGATTTAGACCTGCAAATACGATACTTTGAGGATTTGTATGCGGCAACGGAAGAAGCTATGGAAGACGGCACCCCGTTTTTTGAAATCCCGACAACCGTAAAAATGCCGCAATACGAACATTTGATGAACTATGATGAATGGCTGCATATGAACGTGTGGCGCATCTTGATGGAAAAAGCGATAGGACAGTAAAATATTGGAAAAATGGAAAAACCCGATTTTAAAAACCTGGGAGAACAGACCAGGGCCATCCACGCCGGAGAGTTGCCCGACCCGGTGACTGGGGCATCATCGCCCAACCTGGTAATGTCCACCACTTACCTTGCCGAAGCCGGAACCGGTTTTTCGGTAGAGGGTCACGATGAGGAAGATCCCTGGATCTATACACGGTGGGGAAACCCTACCGTTCATCAACTGGAAGAAAAACTGGCTGTGTTGGAAGAGGCCGAAACTGCCGTGGCCTTTGCCAGCGGGATGGGAGCGATAACGGTACTGTTTTTCCACCTGTTAAAAGCGGGTGATCACGCCATAGTGAGCGATGTTGCCTATGCGGCCTTGTCGGAAATGACCAACGAAATGGTACCATCCCTGAACATTCAGATCACGAAAGTTGACACCTCGGACCTGTCGGCCGTAAAGGCTGCGGTAAAGAACAATACCAGGCTCATTTATATTGAAACGCCCTGTAACCCCATCCTCCGGCTGACCGACATTGAAGCCGTGGCCGGCATTGCCCGCGGTGCCGGGGCCCGGCTTGCAGTGGATTCAACCTTTGCAACACCGGCAGCCACCAAACCCTTACAACTGGGTGCAGATTTTATCGTCCATTCGCTCACCAAATACCTGGGCGGACATGGCGATGCACTGGGCGGCGCCATCCTCGGGAGAAAAGCCGACCTGGCACCATTGCGCAAAAAAACGGCCATACGTATGGGGGCGGTCATCAGCCCGTTCAATGCCTGGCTTATCCTCCGCGGGCTGGCAACTTTCCCCATCAGGATGCGGGCACATGAAAAGAATGCACTCAAGGTAGCGGCCTTTCTGGAAAAGCATCCAAAAGTAAAGCGGGTTATTTACCCCGGACTTCCATCACACCCGCAACATGAGCTGGCCAAAAAACAGATGAAAAATTTTTCGGGCATGCTCACCTTCCAGGTCGAAAACGGGAAAAAACGCTCCGGAATTTTTGCCGATAAACTTCGGATTGTCCACTATGCGGTATCGTTGGGGCATCACCGCTCCCTGATCTTTTACCTTGACAGTGCGGATTTAAAGGAGTCTTCTTTCAAATTCGCAACGGGCAAACAGGATGAATCATGGGAGATTTATGCGGGTGACGGGATTTTCCGCCTTTCCGTGGGATTGGAAGATTCCAAAGACATCATTGATGATCTCAACCGGGCTTTGGACGGGTAAACAGTTTTAATGGAAGAAGATATAAAACAACAGATTCATTATAAAATTAAAATTATGGACAGAATAAAAATCAGCAAAACCGATTTGGAAGTTAGCCGCATCAACCTTGGCGGCAACGTGTTCGGCTGGACCTTGGATGAACAACAATCTTTTAAAATCTTAGATACTTTTGTAGGTGCAGGTTTCAACTTTATTGACACCGCAGATACGTATTCGTGGTGGGTAAATGGCAAAGGCGGACAGTCCGAAATCATTATCGGTAACTGGATGAAAGCGAGAGGAAACCGCAAAGATTTGGTCATTGCCACAAAAGTAGGTTCGGAAACCAAAGAACACGGTTTTGACATCAGCAAAAAACACATTTTGAAATCGGTTGATGAAAGTTTACAGCGTTTGCAAACCGATTATATTGATTTGTATTACACCCATTTTGATGATGAAAAAACACCGGTGGAAGAAACATTATCGGCTTACGATGAAATCGTTAAGGCAGGCAAAGTACGCTACATTGCAGCTTCCAACGTATCGCCAGAAAGATTAATAGAATCTTTTGAAGTTGCCGAGAAAAACAACTTCCCAAAATATGTTGCTTTGCAACCACATTACAATTTATTAGAACGTACCAAATACGAAACCGCATACGCTCCATTGGTAGAAAAATTTGGTTTGACCGTTTTTCCGTATTGGTCGTTGGCAGCAGGTTTTCTCACCGGAAAATACCGCAGCGAAGCTGATTTAAAGAAAAGCGTTCGCGGTGGCAGTGTTTCAAAATATTTGAACGAAAAAGGGCTCACCGTCCTTTCGGCTTTGGACAGGGTTTCCGCAAAACACAATTCAACGCAAGCAACCGTATCCCTGGCCTGGCTTTTGGCACAACCGCATATTGGGGCACCGATTGTAAGTGCGACAAGCGAAAGTCAATTGCAAACCTTGTTCGCTGCACCAAAATTGAAATTGGACAGTGAGGCCTTGGAAATATTGCAAAGGGCAAGTAAATAATTAAATGATTGGCAATGGAATGATTCAGTTCGCACTAGGTAGGTGTGACCATGGGACAACAAAATTTACTTTAATTGACCTTTTGACCAAAATTGCTAAAGTTCTCAATATAGCCATTCCACAAGAAGGACGTCTTTTTTGATTTAGGCTATGGATGTAGCTATTGGTATTCAACAATACTTTGTTTGCGTAGCAATGTATATGGGGCATCTTGTTAATTAGCTAAATCACTGATTCTTAATAAACAGGGATGCGGAAAAATAACTCAAAAACCCCGAAAATCGTCCAAAAGGGCTTTTTCCGGGGTTTTATTTTTCGTATTTTTTGTTTGCAGACAAAAATACTATGAAAGATACCATACAGCTCCCTATTTTCAAAGACTTTGACGGATACTCTCCAAAGTATCACTTTTTCAAGAATTCCTTGCTTGGCCAGATCCATGACAGCCTGCCATGGGAAAAGCTTTCGAGCCTTGTTCCTGAAAAGCTGCAGGGGCCTGGTGCCCCAAGGTGGTTCGGTGCCAAGGGCATGTTTGCCCTGATGTTTTTGAAAGCCTACCTGAATACCTCAGACCGCCAATTGATTGAGCGTTTCAATACCGACTGGAGCCTTCAGTATTTCTGCGGGAAAGTATTGGCAGCAGACCAACAGATCCGGGACCTTACCATTATGACACGGATCAGGGCCTACATCGAGGAACACTGCCACTGGGAACAGGTCCAAGAGGTACTAATGGATCACTGGAAACAGGATGTGGACAACAGCCACGTCTTATTAATGGATGCCACCTGTTATGAAAGTTATGTCCGTTTCCCCACCGACCCCAAACTACTCTGGGAATGCTGCCAGTGGGTGTTTGAAAAGCAACTGTTCAAAAAATGTAAACAATTGGGCATAAAAAGGCCCCGGTCAAAATACAGGGAGCAGAAGACCAAACAGCTTGGCTACTTCCGTAAAAGACGCAAACCCTTTAAGGAAACTCTCAAAAGGAAAAAATCCCTGGTCTTCCTGTTGGAAAAAGCACTTGGCCAGTTACAAGAGATCCTGGACTTTTATCAAGGGGGGGGGTTGGACCAAATGACTTTGCCTGCCTGAAGACCATCAAAAAAGTCTTGGTCCAGCAGCAGTTTTTGTTGGAAAATCCTCCCTCCGAACTTAAGGACCGCATCGTTTCCCTCCATAAACCTTATCTCCGGCCGATCGTCCGGGGAAAGGAAAACAAACGTGTGGAGTTCGGTATGAAAGCCCATATCCTTCAGACAGGCGGGCTATCATTTATCGATAAACTGGACTTCAACAACTTCAATGTACCCGGTTGAAAATATCCACGGTAAAACATACCCGGGTTTTCGGACAGACTTCCCAGCTGGGTGCCGACCGGATTTATGCCACCAATGCCAACAGAAAGTATTGTACCTCCAAAGACATATTCACCGGCTTCCCCAAAAAAGGCCCCAGACCTCACAGCAAAGCCGAAAAGATGCTGAGTGCTGAAGTCTCCAAACAAAGGGCAACGGCAAGGGAAGGGGCTTTCGGAAACCATAAAAACCACTATGGACTGGTTAAAATACGAGTAAAGGGAGATAAAAGGGAAAAGCTGGCCGTGCTGTTCGGCATGATGGCAGCCAACGCCGTAGCAGTTGCCAAACGAAGAAACCAACAGGAATCCCCGCCCACCAACAAAGCTGCTTGACAAAAACTACCGCCGGAAAGAAGAATTACAGGACAGGTGTGTCCAATTGTCAAAACCACCCCAAAAATCAACCTCTTCAATTCAGTAATTGTACTTTTCCTTACACAAATTGTACTCTTAATTTGCTTCAAAGTACCCTAAAAACAAATTAACCTTTCAGTTAAGTCTCTAAAAGGTTAATTATATCTATTTTCCAAGGAGGCCTAGATAAACCTATCCTTAAGATCCCGCACAATTGTCATACAACAATTTCAATTGGACTTACCAGACCTTTAAAATTACGTCTTAACTTTTGTCATTATCTTGGATAATTTCCAACTTATTCCCAACCATTCATTCTAAAGGAGGAGACTGGTAATCCTGAGGAACTGTACAATATCCCCATGGTATAATTCTCAAAGCCATAATGAACAGCAATGGGTTCATCCACCTCATCACAACTTAGGAAAAGTTTATTGCTTTTCACTCTTGCATCAGCTCGATAAAAGATACTATCTCCCGATGAAATAAAAAAGCTTGCTGCATTATCAACATCTTTTTTGATTATCAATCCATTTGGCGCATTTTCAAATTCAACAATCAGTTCATTTCCAGACCGGGACAATTTACTGGGCATGGGACTGGTATGTTCAAATCCCTGCAAATTATATGTCTTTGCCAATGCCTGATAGGCTAAACGTAGCCCCACTTCCCTTTTCTTCTTGGGATGGATATTGTCCTGTTCACCAACATCCATTAACACAGCCATTCCTGAATTGGGAATCCTATAACTCGCCTTCAACTGGGCCTCCCGGAGTAATGCTCCATTACGCTCTCCCACTAGCTTTCCATAGATATATCGTTTATAGCCATATGGCGCAATTTGGGCATAATAAAAGTCCATTTTTTCTTGCCCCCACTCTTTTCTCCATGATTTGACCAACTGAACCATTAGGTCCTCATAATTAAAGGGGTTGACCACATTTGATTCACCTTGATACCATAAAACACCCTTTATTCCATAACCTATGATTGGTCGCAGCATGGCATTATATAGCAATGTAGCTTCCCTGTTTGGAGTTTTTACCTCCGTCATACTTTCTGGAATTGAAATCTCATTAAAATCCGATAACATCTGCTTTGACATCCAGGACTGGATATTGGATCCTCCATAAGCAGAAACAATCACACCGACGGGAACATTTAATGATTTGTTTAAATAGTTGGCAAAATACCAAGCAACCGCGCTGGATTCGGCAACTGTTTTGGAGGTTGATTTTTCCCAGCTTCCCTCAAAATCCCCAAGCGGTTCCAAACTGGCGTTCCTTGGGACTTTAATTAGTCTTATCGATGGATTATTTGACATTAATATTTCCTCGTTGGCCCCTTCGACGGGCTGGGAAGTATATCCCTTCATGGGCATTTCCATATTGGATTGTCCGGAACATAGCCAAACCTCACCAATGAGTACATCTTTAATTTCCAACTTATCACCATCATCAAAACTCAGGGTGAACGGACCACCGGATGTTGGGGTGTGGACGTCCACTCTCCATTTTCCATTGGGATCGGATTTTATGTTGATTTCCTCCTTTAACCATGGCACTGAGACACGAACTGTCCTTTCAGGTGCTGCCCATCCCCAAATGGGAACTTCGGCATCTCGCTGCAAAACCATCCTATCTGAAAATATGGCCGGCAACACCACCTTGGCATTGGAGGGAATATGGACTATTAAAATCACGGCCAACGTGGCCATAAAAATTTTGATCGATTTGTTCAGGTTCATTGTGTGGTTAATTTTAGGTTTTCAACTACCTCCCCCTCTCTCTCATACATCTTATACTTTTCAACATATACTTGCTGATGTTGAAGGTCAGGGGAATAAACTTTTTTAAATGCAGGCACCATTTTGGCAACCGCCTGATCCATTGACGGATACACCTTGCTCGCTACGGCTGCATGAATTGCAGCCCCCAATGCTGGAGCTTCTTTGGATGCAGCGATTTTTATGGGCTTGCCAATAATATCAGCCATGGTCTGCATGACCAATGGTGACTTATTGGCCACGCCCCCAATTGCGATGATCTCTTCTACGGTCAGGCCTTTCCCCTCCAAGTGATCTATTATCTTTTTGGAGCCAAAGCAAAGTGCTTCCACCATTGCCCTGAACATATGGGAGGCTTGTGTCCCCATGTGGAGATTCAGAAAAGCGCCTTTCAGTGTTTCCTTTGCAAAAGGGGACCGCCTCCCATTTATCCAGTCCAAGGCACTTGCCCCATTTAGGCAGGGGGCCAGTTCCAAAGCCTCGCGCGACAATTCATCTAAAATTGAATGCTCAAGTTCTTCTATGATGGTTTCCTTAATCACAGCATCCAACTGTGTACTGCGGTGTATAATTTGCCTTGAGGGTCCTAAAACAACCTCTGCAAACCATGCCAGCACATCACCAAATCCTGCTTGTCCAGCTTCAAGGCCTATTGTCCCCGGTAAAACAGCATCTTCAACTTGTCCGCAAATTCCTTCAATGGGATCAAGCTCTGGATCAGTGGGAGATCCTACTAAAATATCACATGTTGATGTTCCGACCACTTTAACAAGCGTATTGGGGGAAATCCCTGCTCCCACAGCGCCCGCATGCGCATCCAATGTCCCTACCGCAACGGCGGTGTCTGCAGATAACCCAAGTTTTTCAGCCCACTTTGAACATAAATGGCCGGCTTTTTCCGATCCATGAAATGTTTGTTCATATAGCGTTTCTCTGAGACTTCCCAGTTCAGGGCTTATGCCACCCCAAAATGATGCTGGTGGAAGTCCGGACCATTTTTTGTTCCACATGGCCTTATGACCGGCTGCAGTCCTGCTTCTCTTTAAATTCAAAGGCCTTTCTCCAGTTAACTGACCGACGATAAAATCGCAATGTTCCATCCAAGTGCAGGTATTACGGGCAACGCCTGGATCCTTTTTATAAACCGAAAGGATCTTGGCCCAAAACCATTCGCTAGAATAGCTTCCACCAGAAAAAGCGGTATAATCGACCTCTCCATTTTTTGCAGCTTTGGTAATTTCTTCCGCTTCGGCAACAGCCGTATGGTCCTTCCAAAGTACCACCATGGCATTTGGGTTATTTGAAAACCTGGATGACATGGATAGTGCGTCACCGTTTTCATCAACTGGAATCGGGGACGACCCCGTAGTAGCAACACCTATTCCTTTCACGCTGTCGGGATCGATTCCTGAATCCCGAATGATGGCAGAAACGGTATGCTCCAAGCCTTCCAAATGATCCAATGGATGCTGCCTAAACTGATGGGAACCGGCATCACAATATAATTTCTTTGACCATCTGGGATACCGATAAACGGCACTTTTCACTATTTTCCCGTCCAAAGTATCCACCAGAATACTCCGTACCGAGTCAGTACCGAAATCGACCCCTATCACAAAATTTTTTGACATTATTTTTCTTCGGTTTTAAGTTTAAGGAAAACTAGATTTGAAGCCACGAATCCGACAACAAAAATTGTAACGGTACCCAACACAATCGTCAGGTTTGTATGCAATGTGTTTTGGTAATCCTCCATCCCAGTACCTGTCAATAACCATGGAGACAAGCTCATCCATGAAATTGCCAAAACCCCGACAAGGACCCCTATTCCAGCCATTTTCCCTGAGACATGTTTTGCTATAAGTCCCAATAGAAATAAGCCCAAAATCCCCCCGCTAAAAATGGATGAAAGGGCCCACCAAGCATCCAAGGCACTAGACACTCCATTAAATGCCAAACCAACAACGATGCTTGCGCCTCCCATCACAAACGAAGTCAGGAAAAGTACTCCCATGGCCTGTTTGTCACTTGCACTTTTATTGATGTATTTTTTGTAAAAATCAGATAAAAGTACTGTGGCCGAACTGTTGACACTTGTTGACACTGTGCTCATCCCAGCTGCAAAAATAGATGCAATCAACAAACCGGTGATCCCCTTAGGCAGTCCCGTAACAATAAAATATGGAAACACCTTATCCGCACTGGCACCAACCTTTAAATCCTCAGGAAGAAGCTCTGGATAGACTTGATAATACGAAAACAATGCAGTCCCTATAAAAAAGAAAAGTAAAGAAACGGGAATATACAACAAGCTCCCAAACCAAGTCGACCTGACTGCCTCTCTTTCATTTTTTGCGCTTAAATACCTTTGGACATAACTTTGGTCGATTCCGAAATTCTGTAAATTAATGAATAGGCCATACACAAGGATCATCCAGAAAGTCGATGAGGTAAAATCAAAATCGAAACTGCCCAAACTAAACTTATTGGCCTCATTTGCTACTTTTATCACTTGCTGGGGACCCTCAGGCATGGAAAAAAGCACTACCGATACACAAACCAATGCTCCGGCAATCAATACTATTCCCTGGATGGCATCTGTCCATACAACGGCTTCTATTCCTCCCAACATCGCATAAATAATCACACTTACCCCCGTAGAGATAATTATCGTGGATATGTCCCATCCAAAAAGTGCATTCATTGGTAGTGCCAGCAAATACAGAATTGCCCCCATTCTAGCAAGCTGTGTAAGCAAATAACAAATAGAGGCATAGGTCCTGGCCCATGGGCCAAAACGAGTTTCCAGATAATAATATGCGGATTCGCTTTTGATTTTCCTGTAAAGGGGAACAAAGTATTTCACCGCAACCCATGCAGCTATGGGGATAGACAAACTGAATACAAAGCCATTCCAATTGGACAGATAGGCATTACCCGGTAGGGCCAAAAAACTTATGCTGCTCACAAAGGTAGCAAAAATGGACATTCCAATTGCCCATGAAGGTAATCTTCCACCACCAGTTGTATAATCTTTAGGTGTCCTTTTCCTGAAGGAAAAGGACACTCCAAATGCAATAATGGCGGTCATATAGACCACAAAGACCACAAGGTCAGTAATAGGTAAATCCATGTAATTGTTACGGTTAATTTGGTTTTAAAGTCCAGCCAAAGCTCAAACAGGAAATCAAGGTCATGTCACTCAATGATCATTGAGGCTATCTTACTGAACCTGGCTTTAAGTTCTTCTTCTTCATTTGGTGCAAAAGGGAACAATGGTGGGGCAAATTGGGCCTGAATGATTCCTGAAAATGACAAGGCGGTTTTAAGTCCTTTTAAGTAGCTGGATTTATAACCACCATGCCGATAAATGTTTTGGCTAATAGTCATCACCAGTTTCTGAAGCCGGATAATTTCATCAATGTCATGGGCCATTGCCGCTTGATAAAGCTTGACATAGAGCCTGGGAAACAAATTGGCTCCCCCACAAACGCCCCCATATCCACCCATTAAAACCGTTTCAGCTAACATTTCCTCTGGCCCAACCATCAAAACAAAATCTGGTTGATCATTAAAATAATACCGTAAGGACTGGAAATAGCTTCCATTAGCTGAACTATCCTTAAGCCCTATTATATTCTTGTGTTTGGACAGTGCAACTGCAGTTTGTACATCAATGGAAACTTTGGTATGTGATGGCATATTGTACAGGAACAAGGGCAATGGAATACTATCTGCCAATTGCCCATAAAAATGACAGAGCTCTTCCTGGTCAATCCCCATATAGTAAGGAGGGGCGGCCACCACTGCATATGCTCCCGATCTTTCGGCAAATTTGGAAAGCGCTATAGATCCCTTTAGACAAACATCGGTAACACCTACCAGGACGGGGATCCTCCCATCCACAAATTTACAGGTTGCTGCTATAAGTTCCTTTTTCTGTGCTATGTCCAAACTGGAAAACTCTCCTGTTGTTCCCAGGATAAACACCCCATGGACGCCTCCAGAAATCAAATGCTCAACTAATTTTTCAACACCTTGAATATCCACCTCTCCGTTGGTATCCATAGGTGTCACCATTGGAGGAATCACTCCTTTTATTGATATTTTTTGATCTAAAATTTGCATTGTTTTTATTTGTTTTTAAAATATTTTGAAAGATCCAATAGAAAAATCTGGTAAAAGTGTCCTGTTCCATTCAGAACTTTCCGGTTGTAAACCAATTGATAGCCCTTGTTCGACCAATTAATGTTGGACAACCCGGTATTGGAGGATGCTTCAGAATTAGACAACACCCTATGGGTCTCCCCATTTGGAACCTCTGTAACAAAGACCTCCTCCCGGTACCCATAGGCAAGGTATTTGCCATCACTACTCAAGGAAAAAGAGGTATCCAAACTAAAATGATTGTTGGTGATTTGGACCATTTCACCTGTATCGGGAGCTACTTTATAAATTTGGACCTCTCCTTGATTATCCTTCATACAGAAATAAACCGCCTTTCCATCTGGAGAACTGCGCAACCACTGCCGCGGACCTTGCACACCTGGATATTTTCTGTTTTGGGTAAAAGTCAACCTTTTCTGGATCACTCCCGCAGGTACGGACGGGAGTGAAAACTTGGTCCCTGCATCAATGGAGGTGACCATTTGATCGGCCTGGGAAGGTAATTGACTGATAAATACTTCAGTAGACTTTTCCTTTTTTTTATTGATAATATCCCCGAGATATGCCAAGGCATAGGTAATCGTTGACCTAGGCCCCAAACCATCCCTAAATTGAGGTATCCAGCATTCTTCGTAAGCTTTCATTATCTCACTTGAACCCGGCTTTGGTGCCTTGGTCACGCTTGCAAGAATAAATGCGACCCTTTCCCCATTAAAGTTTTTTTCATCTTGTTTTCCCTTTATACCCACAGAATCGCCATTCCATAAGGCCCCAACGGTCCTAAGGTCTGCTATACCGTGATTTGTCTCTGCCTCCCTCCTTAGGATATCATCATTATATGTAAAACTCACCCATTTGCCATCTGGACTATAGGAATAGGCATGGGAACCTCCTCGAAGTGCACCTTTCGTAAAAGGGAATTCCACGTCCCGGGATTCCATCGGTCCGAAGACATGGTCTCCTGCTTCACCAATTTGAACTTTCATGGCAAATCTTCGCGTAAAACCGTATGGATCCTCTCGGGAGGCATTTTTTAACCCATGAATAAATACCACCTCTTCCATGTTAGGGTGATAACTCACCGCTCCCATCCCCGGGCCATATTTGGACTGCTGATCATAAAAATAAATTGTTTCTATTTTGCCAGTTTCGATATTGAGCCGTTGAATTGATCGGTTTTCACCAATTTTCCCATCTTCATTTCTGTTATCAAAGACTACGTGGACATCATCGGGAGAAAATACTTGCCTTTGATTAAGAAAATGTCCCTTGGGTTCGAAGGTTAACTGTCTTTCCTCCAACCCTATTTCTATTATTCCATCAGTAGTTTTAACAGGCCCAATTGATCCTGTTCGACAACTATGCACCATTAGCGAAGCCACTCCTATTAAAAGCAATTTATTTATATCGATTCCCTGCTTTTGGAAACCAGAAGTTCGGTCAACCTTTTCCATTTTTAGGAAGATTACCTTTCCATATGGTAAAAATGACCGTCCTCTGCACCAACCAACACATCCCAAACACCATTTTTATTCCAATCCACAAAAGTTGGGCTGGTGGTATGGCCTGCCAAAACCTTCTTTGAAATGGCACCTTGATGCTTAAAAAGCACCTTTCCACTATCTTGGCGGATGTTTTCAAAAAGGGACACGTTTATGCTGTTTACCAATAAGTCCATATCCCCGTCATTGTCCCAATCAAAAAAGGATATCTTCCTCCTGCCACTTCCTCCTGCCTCAGCATGGTTCAACCTCAATGGCCCACCTTCCTGATTTATAGCCTTATCCTTATTTGAATATACAGAGGCATCCTTTCCATAAAATATTCTACGGCCAGGGCTTACCACTCTTTCTCCATTTATAGTGTTTCCCTTATATAATGAAAGAAAACCTTCATGATCCAGCATCACCAAATCCATAGTTCCATCATTGTCCCAATCGATGGCAAATGGTGTAGTCCTCCATTGGGTGACCAATTCATTATTGGAGGGTTTCCACCAGTTCCATTCAGGGGATGGAATTTCCGTATCACTATCCATTCTAATAGGAAGGGGCCCTTCAAGTGACTTTCCGTTATTCCTTATCCACTGGACTTTACCCCAGATTGAATTGAATATGATGTCCTTATTTCCATCTCCGTCCCAATCTGCCACCGAAAGTGTTGTATAACCCCATTTGGCCTCTGCAGGTCCTTGAATGGATCCTTTCCCTCCTGCTTGTATCCTTAGCGTTTGGCCATCGACTTCCAAAAGTTTGGGTTCTGCCCATTTAGGTAATGCTTTACCATTTAAATTTTCTATAAAGGCAATATATCCCGCTGAATTACCGGCAATAATATCTTCATCTCCATCATTATCCCAATCAACCCCTACCGGGGTGGCCAAGGCTCCGAATTTTAAATTATCAGCTTTCTGTCTGAAATATTTGGGGGATTCAAACAACGGTGCTCCATTATGGGTTTTCCCTGTATGCTTTATCAGTGCGACCCTACCATCTTCATCTCCTACGACCAAATCCATATTTCCGTCTTTGTCCCAATCTACGGCCACAGGAATGATCATTTCAAGGTCCATCTTGATGATCCTCCCAGTATTCCTCAAAAACTCCCCTTCTCTGTACTTGGGCTTACTACGGGTCCCTATATTTTCAAAATATGTTAATCGGTCCAAAAATTCTCCACAGATAAGGTCTAGATCTCCATCACCATCGAAATCGGCAAAATTAGGAGTAGGGGCCCCATAAACATCCAACGTTTTACCGCCAGCCTTTAACTTTCCTCTGTTGATATAACTTCCCTCCTTGTTTTCCAAAAGAAACACATATCCGTGTAAGGGTCCATTGGTCCATTCTCCTTTTTTATTGAAGGCATTATCCCATCCGTAATCCGCCCAATCATCAATACCCACCACCACATCCAAATCACCATCCCCCTCATAATCAACCATTTTCCATTGATTAAAACGTACTTTTTCCAATCCCTTTTTTAAACTATCGGCATCATACAGTCTTTCTTGGACTTCGGCCAAATTATTTCTGAAATCCGTAAGCTCGGCTCCTGGCACATTTACCCTTACCCCTTTATCAGTGTGGGACACCTGAATGTTCCTAATGGCGTCACCCAACCTAACGGGTGGTTCAAAATCGGGAAATTCGTCACCTGAGATATTCTCAAAATAATATATGCCATTAAAAGGTTTATCCGGACATGAAACCAACATATCCATATCACCATCCCCATCATAATCCATAGGAAGTGGCCAAGCCCATAGACCTACCCCTAAAAATGGAGTTGCTTCAGGGTTGTTATATTTGACGATCTTAAATTCGGACTGTACTACAGAGGAACTGTTATCAACTGAGTCCTTGGCTTCTGAGCAGGAGAACAACATCAGTACACTAGCCGCTAATCCCGTATAGAAAAGATTCTTTATCATAGCTTGTTTATCATTTGGTTATTGAGTCCAACAGGGGATCGTTGAGCTCTTCCATTTTACTTAATATTTTATATGTAAGGTGCTTAATAATATTCCTTATTTCACCCCGCTTCTCTTTTATTAGATTATTTTTCTCATCAGGGTCCGTTTCAAGATGATATAGTTCATCCCTTCTCGGATCCTGAAAATCCTTGACCAGTTTCCATTTTTTGGTCCTGTACGAGCGCATATGGGCAGTGCTGTAGTTTACCATGCTATATTCTGTATAAAGGTCATTTTCCCAGTCATCCGCCAATTCCCCTTTAAGGACGGGTACAATGCTCCTTCCCCGTAAAGTCTTATCCTCAGGCACCGGTATATTCGCCATTTCGAGTAAGGTTGGGAACCAATCCAAATTGGAGAATGTCTTTTTTATTTTTAGATCAGGCTGGATGGCCCCTGGCCATCTGATCAGCACGGGAATATGGAGTGATTGATCATATAAGTTGGGCCTGGAATTTTTCGCCAGATTCTCTGTGGCCGGGTGGTCGCCCTTGGTAATCCAATATCCGTTACCCTTGTGTTCTATCCCGTTATGTCCCATATTATATCCATGGTCCGAAGTAAAGATCACGATCGTATTTTCATACAATCCCAATTCGTTCAATTTCTTCATTAGCTTTCCTACATTTCTATCTATCCCTGAAGCACTGGCCAAATATTCCTTCATTCTGGATTTAACCCTTTCGGTGTCCAGGTCAGGATAGTCTGGATGAGGCACCCTCATTTCCATGTTTTCATATGGGGCCCAGTCCTCATCGGCTACCGGCAACCATTTGCTGTGAGGAGACCTATAATGAACACTTAGCAAAAAAGGGGTGTTTTGATGATCATCGATAAATTCCAATGCCCTGTTGGTCAGGATATCAACCGTCAATCCTTTCATTTGGTGGATTTCACCGTTTTCTTCCAGATTAGGGTCCACTGGTGACTCCCCTCCTCCTGTAAGTCCCATAAAGTACCCATAACCGTGATTGGTTGGATGAAACTTCTTATCCATCCCGGATTCTGTCCAGTCCCCCAAATGCCATTTTCCAATCAAACCGGTTCGATAACCATTGTCCCGTAATACCTCTGCAAAAGTGATATTTGCAGGATCTAGCCCAGTTGCTCTTCCAGGCTGGTAGAGCTTATGCCCTGGTTGGGGGATAAAATCCGGAATACCCAATTCCGAAGCATATTGACCGGTTATCAATGTCGCTCTCGAAGGACTGCATACGGGGGTGGTTACGAATGCATTCTCAAAGAAGGCCCCTTCTGAAGCCAACTTGTCCAAATTTGGACTATAAGCCTGGTCATTGCCCGATGTCCTCAATGTCCAGTAAGCTTGATCATCGGTAAGGACAAACAGGATATTGGGCTTTCTTATTTCACCGTTGGACCCATTTGAATAAGCACTTACACAAATGAACCAAAGCGAAATTGTCAAGGAAACCACCAGGCCGTTCTTGAATACTATCATAGAATTGATTAAAGTGTTTTCCTGAAATTCCTGACACGATGGAAGGTAAGGTAGTTGGCATCATGGTTGTTTCTAGCACCCACTCCTCCATCATCATATGCCGTCCGTGAAACGAAAATGACGTCCTTTCCCTCAAAAAGGAAATCCACATATTGGAACCCATGCCTTGCCACGTCCTCATGCTCCAACAGGACTTTTTCCTTTGTCCAGTTTTTAAGGTTCCTAGACGAAAACAGTGCAAGTGTATTCCTTATGCCTGCTGGATTCTTTCCAAAATTCTCTTCCTTGACCTTTTCTGGAATTTGATTGGCTATGGTCCAATAATGCTGGCTTATGGAGTCATACAAAATGGTAAACTTCTTACTACCACCATCAAATGGAACGAACCCCTGATCATCATTGAAGCTTGCTTCCCTTCCATTGGAGGTAATTTTAACCATGGCTGCCTTTTCAGCGGTAGTCGACCGATCATCCACTCTTAATATATCCCAAAGCTGGCCACTTTGATCAACAACTGCATTTCCTTCCAACCAGCCTCCGAAATTTCCATCCAAATAAGTAGAATCATAATAAAGGACATTACTTGCGGTCCAGGAGTCAGCCTTTAATAGATCTGCGTCAACGGGAACTGACAGCATCATGGCCCCATATCTTTTGCCCCATTTTTTCACAGGTCCCATGGCGCTCTCCATTGCCCTCCACAATCTACCGTTGAACTCTATTACTGGCATCGGTGCACAATGGTATTCCCCTTCTAAAAGCAATCCATTGCTGCTATCAGTTGGCGCGGTCCACGTACTGCCCTTATCCGTTGACTTCCGAATAATCGTGTTGCCGTGATGTCTATCGGTTCCCATGAAATATACATGGCCTTTATGTGTAAATAGTTTTGACCAAAAAGCCCCCTTTATGGTGGCCGCCAGTGTCCAGTGCTTCCCTTTATCGGTAGACCTATAGATATGGGAAGTAGCCAGGACATGTTCATTGGATTCGGGTCCAAAAAAATCATGGGACGCCAAATAGCTTCCGTCCGGAAGCACTGTTATACTAGGCGACCCTATATACTTTCCACTGGATTGCGGGCTATAGGCTATCGTTCTGCCCGGCACCTTCGAATGATTTCCTTTTTGCGAAAACACTTCGGTTAAAGAAAATAGGGCCAGCGCGACAGTTAAGAACAAATATTTCATGGTTGTCAGTGTTTTAAATAATCATTATAGGGGTAGTGGGGAGGATATCTTGAAATCACCTCTCTTTCCTCTTGGGAATCCTTGCATGGACCTGACTCAAATGCCTCTGCAAGTTTTTGAGAAGTCCTTTTTTTATTTGGGGCCTTTCACTGCCGATTTCATTTGATTCTGATGGATCGTCTTTCAGATTATAAAGTTCCGCCCTGTCATCCTCATAGAAATATATTAGCTTAAAATCACCTTCCCTCCATGCTGAATGAGGTTTGGTCTGACTTACGAAGCCATCTCCTGTACCAATACCTGAAGGCGATTTAAAGAACTCTTCCCCTTCGGGATGATAATATGGAAAATGCCAAGACAAGGGCCTGGATGTTTTATACGATCCCTTCCCTGTCAAAAGGGGCATTAAGGACACTCCGTCCCAATCTTTTGATTTTTTTCCGGAAGCCGTCAAATCCATAAAGGTTGGCATAAAGTCAAGTTGCGAAACGATTTGATCACATACTGAACCTTCTTGGATATGAGCTGGCCAGGACATGATCATCGGCACCCTTATTCCTCCTTCATAAAGGTTCCATTTGCTACCTCTGAAGGGGCCATTATCGGCAATTTCCGGATGTCCCCCATTATCAGAAGTAAAGATGACGATGGTGTTCTTACTTTTGCCTGTACGTTCCAGGGCCTTTAAGATCCTACCTACATAATGATCCATTAAACTGATATTAACAGCATAATGAATCACCTCTTCACGGGTTCCTGAGGGATATTTCCCTTTATATTTTTTGTAGAGCCATGGAATGTTTTTTTTCAATGGTGTATGGACAAAGTAGAAACTCGACATTAGAAAAAAAGGTGAGCCATGCGCTTCATTGATAAACTCAATGGATTTTTCGGTCAGTTCATCTACTGGATATCCACCATCCGGTACCCTCTCCCCACCAACCTTCGCGTATGGATGCGCTCCAAACGTTTCGGCTGTAAAGTCAAATCCCTGTTGTTTGGGACCATGTGTCAAGCTCCATCCTTTATAAAACCCATGATGGGCTGCCACATGCCACTTTCCTACCAAGCCTGTCCTGTACCCCTGGCTTTTAAGTGCCTCTGCCAGCGTGATTTCCTTCAATGGAAGGTTAAGTGTGTAGGGAGGAGGGACCAAGGACAATCCCTTGAATTTATCCAACCACTTGGGATCGTCCCATGTAAATTCGTCTTCCGGATATTTCGTTACAAACTCGAACCTGACCCTGGCAACATCTTTTCCGGTCAACAAAGCAGCCCGTGACGGCGAACAAAGCGGGGCCGGTGCATAGGCCTGGGTAAAGGTCATCCCATGTTTTGACAAAATGTCCAAGTTAGGGGTTTCGACTATTGTATTTCCATAAGGCCCTGTGTCTCCATAACCCAGATCATCTACATAAATAAGCAAAATATTTGGGGGGCTTGGATCAGGTTTTCCCTGATCATTGGCCCAAACGTTTATTTGCAACAAACCAATGCAAAGGTACGCCGACAAAGTCCCCAAAATCATTTTATCACTCGGTATCCTCATTATCAATAGCCTTCATTTTGTTCAAGAAGAGGATTGGCATCCATAGTGGCGAATGGAATGGGATACCTCACATGGTGCGGCTGGGCATTGGTAATCCCTCTTTCTTGGGCATTGGAGATCAATTTCCCCATACGGATCAAATCCAACCTTCTTTTACCTTCAGAATAAAACTCCCATCCCCTTTCTTTCAAAATATGGTCCCGAAGTGCTTCTTTCGAAGTAAACTGACTTAAGGACAACCCCTCCAGACCGGCCCTTTCCCGTACTTGGTCAATCAGGTCAAGGGCTTGTTGGGAAGGCCCATTCAGTTCATTCAAAGCTTCTGCCCTACTTAATAAAATATCAGCGTACCTGATTTCAGGTATATCATTACCAAAGGACGCATTGATACCCTCCGGATCAGGCCAGTATTTAAAGGACCTGGTATTGTCGTTATCATCCAATAAGTTGACCAACTCCCCATCGTTATTGATGTATTCTGTCAAAATCAGGTCTTTCCTTTTATCATCACTTTCAAATGAATAATAGAATTGATCCCGGATCCTGGACTCATTGGGCCAATTTCTCCATGCATTCGAAAATTCCAATCCCGTACGCGGATCCTTGGCAAATCCCTCGGGAAAAGCCGTATTCATCCAGGAGTTGGAAGCTCTTCTATCCGCACTTGTCTTGGCAGGCCTTACCCATATCAATTCTTCATTTTGCTCATTTTCTACTTTGAACAAATCTTCATATTCAGGAAACAGGCTGTAATTCCACTGGTCTATAACCATTCCGGCCATATCAGCAGCCTGTTGCCATTTTTTTGCATTTAGATAGTAAATCACCAACCAGCCTTGGGCCGCAGCTTTATGGGCCCTTCCGTATGCGGCTTCATCCCCTGGTTCTGGCAAATTGGGTATGGTGGCCAACAGCTCGGCTTCCATAAAAGAAGTTATCTCTTCCTCGGTTGCCCTTGGCAATTGGAGATCTTGGGCGGTAGATGTTCGCAATGGAACGGGACCAAACTTAAAATAAAGTTTAAGGTAACATGTTGCCCTCAAAAACCTTGCTTCAGCTTCATATAAGGACTTATCAGCATCACTGGCCTCCAAATTCTCCAGGGATTCCAATACCTGATTGGCATTCCTGATAGCCCTGTAAGGGTAATCCCAATTTTGTCCCTGCAGCAGATCAACGGTAGGATCCCAGGTGTAGTTCATATATTGCAGTGCCGTGGCGTGTACCCCATCTCCGGATTGACAGGCAATATCGGTAATCCATTCATCTTGGGCGAAGGTGTAAATGGAATTATTTGACACCATATTGGAGGCAGAGGCATAAGTTGCCCCCAATAAAGATTCAATCCCCTCCCTGGTCTTGAGAAAATTCTCTGGGGCCAGTTGGGAATAGGGCTCTTCCGTCAAATAGCCTTCACAACTGGTAAGGACAACGGTGAACAATGCAATCGCTATATTATTAATTTTATATTTCATGATATTATTTGGCTTAAAAGGTTAGACTAATTCCCCCTGTAAATGTCCTTGCCACAGGATAGGCATTCCAATCGATTCTAAAGTTCGCTGAGCCATTGGGGTTAATGGCAGGATCCATACCTGAATAGTCGGTAATGGTGAAAAGGTTCTGGCCTGTAATATAAAATTGCATGGACCTAAAAGTCTTACCGTTGAAGGGCAGGCTGTAACTTAACCTAACGGTACTTAACCTCAAATATGATGCATCTTCCACGGTCTTGGAATTCACCCGTTTCTCCCCTTGGGCACTGGTCCTTACAAAAGACGGGAACTCATTGGTCGGATTTTCAGGGGTCCACCTGTTCAAAAGTGGTTCTGCATACCGGTTTCTGCGGACACCAGCGGGGAAATAAGTATCTATAAGGCCATTATTGAGCATTTTTGCCCCCTGGACCCCTTCTAAAAACACATATAGTTCTAAGCTTTTGTGCTTAAACGTATTGCCTATGGACCAGATTAAATCGGGAAATGAATTTCCAAGAACGACCCTGTCGTCGGCATTGACCACACCATCGCCATTTACATCTTTATACTTGATATCTCCGGGCTGAACAGGATCCTCAGTGGCACCATAATCATCCCCCTCCTGCCATATACCAAGAACTTCATATCCATAAAATGATTCCAATGGAAGTCCTTCTTCAATGATCGCAATTTGACTGGTTGCCCCTGCGCTTCCGGTAATGATCCTGTTTATTCCACCCAAATCCGTCACCTTGTTTTTTACGGTGGTCAAAGCTATATTGGTCACCCAGGAAAACCTTTGCTTTGTTATGTTCCTTGAGGTGAGGCCGAACTCCCATCCTGAATTCTGGATCCCTCCTATATTGGTCAGCTGGGAAGTGAATCCACTTGACCTGGGTATTGGAAGGGAAAGCAACATATCAGATGTGTTTTTCACATACCAATCCAAACTTCCATACAGCCGATCATCCCAAAGACCATAGTCCAAGCCAAAATTGACCTGCTCGGTAGTTTCCCATTTCAAATCTGGATTTGCAATTCTTGCCGGCTGGGTCGTGGTATATTGTTGATCGTCATATACCACCACCGGGCCATTGCCAAATGTCGATATGGACCTATAATTCCCAATTTCCTGGTTACCTGTCCTACCCCAACTGGCCCTGAACTTCAATGTACTGAACAACGGTTCAAGCGGTTTGAAAAACTCCTCTTGGTTAACTTTCCATCCAAATGCAAAACTTGGAAAATAACCGAATTTGTTGTTTTGGCCAAAACGGGAAGAACCATCCGCTCTTATCGATGCAGTCAACAGGTATTTATTCCTCAGGGAATAATTTGCCCTTGCCAAATAGGACAATAAGGTATTGTCCACCTTGGAGCTAGAAACCACGTTCAATGACGGGTTACCCAACCCCAGGTTGTAGGTTTCTGTTGCATCCGAAGGAAAGCCCCTTCCTTCTGCAGAAAAACGTGAGACGATAAATTTCTGGGTTGTCACTCCAACTACGGCGCTAAAAGAATCCTGGCCGATATCCTTTGTATAGTTAAGCAGGCCTTCGACCAAATAATTGGAGGAGGTGCCTTGGAGTTGGGAAGCTATTCCTCCCGCAGCATTACCGTCCAACGTGGACCGGTCGATATAAAACTCCCTTACCTGGTTGGAAACATCTCCGCCAATATTCAATTTGGCACTTAGCCCGGGCAAAATTTTATACTCACCATAAATGGTCCCAAATGTCCTGTAGGTATTTCCTATTCCCCGTTTACCGTTTGCCAATGCCACAGGATTATCTATATTGATATGGGAGGAGATAACATAATCCCCGTTATCGTTCCTTATGGGCAGGGTAGGATCCATGTGCATCGCTGCAAATACGACCCCGGCATGCTCATTGAGCTGAAAACCTCCGGGAGTAAATTCATCCCTGGAATAATTGGAACTCATGTTAAGCCCCATCTTAAACCTTTCCGAGGCCTTGTGGTCCAAGTTAAGCCTTATGCCATATCGTTTGAAGCCCGAATTGATTATTAATCCTTTTTGGTCAAAATAGTTGAGGGAAACCATATAGTTGGTTGATTCATTGCCTCCGGACATTGATAGGTTATGGCTCTGGATTCCCGCATTGGGTTGGTAAACTTCTCCTAACCAATCTGTACCTGTACCATTAAAATCCTCCACGCGGTCCTGTTCACTTCCCCCTCCTTCATCAATAATGGCATTTATCACCTCGTAATACTCACGTCCAGAGAGCAATTCGATCTTATTGGCCACGTTTTGCACTCCGGCATATGCATCATAATTTATGGACATCTTACCTTTTCTTCCATTTTTGGTGGTTACAAGGATAACGCCATTGGCTCCTCTGGCTCCATATATGGCTGTTGCACTTGCATCTTTAAGCACTTCAATGGATTCAATATCTGCCGGATTAATGGAAGATAGTGGAGATCGTTGGGTCCTCGGTGCTCCGAATCTATCCCCTACGCCGGTTACGGCAGAGGAATTGCTGAAAGGCAACCCATCTATGACATAAAGAGGACTGTTCCCTGAATTGACCGATCCTACCCCCCTGATATTTACCGAAATACCACCACCTGGTTCTGCGCTGTTTTGCACAACTTGTACACCGGGCATTTTACCGGCAATTAACTGTTCCGCAGAAGTAATTACACCTGGATTGAAGTCTTCTTTTTTCAATGCAGCTACAGATCCAGTAAGATCACTTTTCTTAACGGTTCCATAGCCCACCACAACAACTTCGTCCAAAGCAGAAATATCCTCGGATAAGGTAATATTTATGTGATTGTTGTTCCCCACAGTGGCTTCCTGTTTTTCGAAACCTATCATCGAAAAAACCAGGACTATGTTGCCCCCCTCTGGAACACTGAGAGAATAATTCCCATCAATGTCTGTAATTGTTCCTGTCTGGCTTCCCTTCAGTAGTACATTTACCCCTGGCAGACCGAGCTGATCGGTACCTGATATCACCGTTCCTGAAACCGTACGATCTTGAAATCCATATGCACGCTGGCCCAACAGTATCCCAAAAGTGCATAGCATGCTCATTATGCCAAGGAGATATTTCCTTGGCATCAAGTAAATTTTGTTTTTCATGGTTATTAATGGGTTAGTTAATTATTTTTATATTTCTCCGCAAAAGCGGACCTTAATACCAAGCGCATCCAGCGCTGATGCCTTAAGGTAAGCGGCTTCAACAGTCGATTCATAAGATTCACCATAGGCGACTTGAATATGATTGGCCTGGTGCTTTGCCATCATTTGATCTCTGGAAACCCCAGGTAATACCACATTCATTATGGGCCATTGGGGAGTGGTGTTATGCCATCTTCGTTGGGTTTCGCCCAGAGGTAATTCCACTACTTCCCCTATTCCAATATCACAAAAAAGCGACTCATCTTCCATGTATATCCGGCTCCAAACTATATATCCGGGTTTGCTGATACCTTTCAGACTTCCCCCCCCCTTCTGAAAGTACATTGGAGGCTGCCTTTCGCTTGAAGCTCCCTTGAATCCATCGATGAAATGGGCAGGGGGTACTGCACCTGAAATCAGAAATACCCATACAAATTCGCTTCTCCCTCCAAATTCAACGTCTTCTCCCCATCTTATATCATGTAGGGTATTCTCAGGTGGTAAGCCCAATATTTCCCAAAGTCTCGTAGTGATCAACCCATCTAGTCCGGCGCATTCATCCACTTCATTAAAATGAGGGATGGATTTCCCTTTATAAAGTTCCTCACCATTTTTGCCATAAACCGGAGGTCTGACCACATTATTGAGCAATCCTTCAGCCAAGTCACTTGCAGCAACCAAATCCTTTAAACCTTGCTGATACTGTATACCTATTGTATCACAACCAAATTCATCCGCTATTCTAACCGCGGCAATATACATTTTACATTGCTCCAGGGTCTGTTCCCTGGTCAGTTCCGTTTGTGGGTTTTTCCCCCATTCAAAATGCATCCCTTCATCTTCAAGCCATGTCAATATCCTATAAGCGTCATCATCACCTACCCTGCTCATCTCTGCATATAATGCCGATTGGCTTAATCTTTCCTTAAAAACACCCAGTTGATGTAAATAGGTATCCGGTATAATGGCATTGTACATTCCCATACATCCTTCATCAAAGACCCCCATGATAGCCTTCCCCTGCTTGAAATCATGGGCAAAGGATCTTCCTTTATCAGCTAGTTCAGTTGGTATTTGGACTTCAGCTAGCTCTTTAACGTGACTTAAATCATGGCTAATCTTCCCTGTTTCAAGCCACTCCTTTAGTTTTTCTATAAAAAATGAATCCGTAAAATCCGTGCTCCACAGGCAACTATGTGCAATCCCGGCCTTTGTCAAAGATCCTTTTAAATTAAGGGCTCCGACCAGTCCACTGGACTTCCCATCCCAGTTCGCCAACACTAAAATCGGTGCATTATGGCTATATAGACCTGGTAGGACATGATGAGTATACTGCCAGACACTTTCTGCCACGATGATGGGAGTAGTTGGGTCCAAGGGCTTGAAAACCTCTATACCCATCCTCTGGGAATCAATAAATCCATGCTGCTTTTCTTGATTATAGGCGTGGCCCCTTTCGACTTCCCATCCCAGTTCTTTCAATACACCTGAAAGCAGTTCTTCCATTTTATCCTGGAACGCCCAACCTACTTGGTTAGCGGATAATCTTAGATCACCACTGGCCACCACATATACTCTATTTGCTGACTTCATGAATGTTATTTTGAGTTCGATAAATATTCTATACAAAGGTCAACAAATGGACGGGACGCATTTTGGTTATTCTTATCTAAAAATTATACTATATTAGCATAAACTATAATTCTAACTTTTTACCAAAAAACAATACTATGCGCAACTTTTTTATTGTTAAAACAACAATATCTAATAAAAATTAACACTAATTCAAAACAAATCGCTAAACTCATAAAAATCAAAAATGAAACCTTATTTTCACAAAGTCCCAATAACCAATTCTGGTTCTTTTAGTATTCGACATGATATCAAAGCCAATTTCGGAACACTTTGGCATTATCACCCCGAATTAGAGCTGCACTATATTGTTAAGGGCGAAGGCATTCAATATATAGGGGATAACATTAGTTCGTTTTCCAGTGGCGATATGATATTTCTTGGTCAGAACCTTCCACACACTTGGAGATGTCATGAAGACTACTTTGTTTCAGGCTCCGGAAAAAACATTGAAGCCTATATTCTTCAATTTCAGCCGAATTGTTTTGGAAAGGATTTTTTTCAATTGCCAGAAACTTATGCAATTCCTAAATTATATGAAAAAGCAAAACATGGATTGAACATAAAAGGTGAAACAAAAAGAAAATTGGAAAGGTATATGCAACTTGCCGTTAGGGCGGACAACCTAGACAGGCTGATCCATCTGTTGCAAATTATAAAAACCTTGTGTGAAACAAATGAATATGAAACCATTGCTCCAGGATATGCCTATAGCCACTTATCGAACCTTTCTGAAATGGCCCGCTTGGAAAAGATATATACATATGTAATGGCGCATTATAAAGAAGAAATCACCCTAGATCAAATAGCCTCTATTGCTTATTTAAGCAAAACTTCCTTTTGTAGATATTTTAAAACCATGACCAACAAAACATTCTATGATTTCCTCATAGAAATAAGAATTTCCAACGCTTGTAAATTACTTATTGATGATAGGTTTCCGATAGAGATAATCTGTTATGAATGTGGTTTCAATAATGTTTCCAATTTCTACCGGCATTTTAAAAAAGTCACAAAACTTACTCCAAATCAGTATCGTAACAATTATTTACCCACCAAATAAGGGAGTGGTAGCTAATAACATTACCCTCTTTTCAATCTCATACCCCAGTAAAACCATCACACTTTTTTAAAAGCACCTCCAAATCGTCGACAGCTCGGTTCGAAAAAAGCACCGAGTGATCAACACAAATAAAAACCGCATCATAAAATGCGGTTTTTGTTGTTTTAAACCAACCTGTTATTCCGTTTGCTTTAAATGACAGGTATACCCATATTGTTTTAATGCCTCTTTCTTCTTATCTCGATTTTTTTCTTTTAATTTTTCCAAAAAATTTAAACGCTCAACTTTTTTAATGAAATCTTTTATTTGGCCAATGATTTTTCTCCTACGGGAACTGTTAGCTGAGATTCTAACCAAATTACAAACTATTTGGATTGTATACACGTTCTTAACGGTGTATATTTACACCAAAACTACATATAAAATGGCCAGGCAAACTATCTCTGTAAATGAACCTAACGATCGCTGGATGAAACAAAAAATTGAAGGAAATGAATATTCCAGTAAAAGTGAGTTGGTCAATGATCCTATCCGTAGACAAAGAGAACAGGAAGAAGAGCGATTATGGCTAAGAAAAGAACTTTTAAAGGGTGAGGAAAGTGGGCTATCTAATAAATCTATGGCTGAAATTTTAGAAGAGGCCAAAAGAAGAGCAAAAAGAGGGTAATGTATTATATACTTACCCGTCAGGCAGAAGAAGACCTCATTCAAATTTATCTTTATGGGCAAGAAGTTTTTGGTCCTATTCAGGCCGAAAAATACCATGAATCTTTAGAGAGGGCTTTTGAGAGGATTGCCAAAAATCCTGAAATGTTTCCTATGGCGCTGAAATCTTAAATGACTATAGGTATTATGTACATATATCACATACCATATATTTCAAAGTTGAAGAAGAAATCAAAATTATCAGGGTCATTGGCAAACAAAAATTCCCATGATTTTCCCCTTTTCACTCCCTCTCACAGTCCAGTAAAGTGATCACAAATTTGCAATACAATCCCCAAGTCCTCCACAAACTGGTTCGAATTAATCACCGAGTGGGTCAACAACTCGGTCCAAAGTTGAATTTTTCGACTTTGGACCTTTTTTTTAATAGGCTATCATACTGTTAATCTTATAGGTAGTCCTAAAGAATTCGTTCACCCGTGCAGTTCGATGTTTTTTACGGATCAAGCCAACCACTATACATGAGCAAATAGCTGCGACGACTTGTACGATCCAAATCAACTAATCATGGATCAAGCAGAAAAGATGGGGACTAGCCTATTTCGATGGCTAAATATGTTCTTTGTTACCTTTGGTTGCTATTTGGCCACGGATGAACGCTGATAAACACAGATAGGATGCTGAGGCATTGTAAATCCGTGTTATCTCCCCAGAAACATTGCTTTATCCGTTATTATATCCATTGTCTTCTTACCTTTAGGGATTCATATCGGCAAACTTCATTGCACTAAAAACCAGTATAATAAAAATTCCAAGTAAACACTTAACCTTTAACGGTCATGACACAGCATATTTTTTGGACATTGCTATTTTTGATTCACTTTGATGCAGTTGCCCCATCCTCTCAAAACCACGTTGCTTTTGTCGAGCATTTTGAGGATCCTGATTTGGTTCACTTCAGGTATGGCTCCACCGGCACCGAGGCCGGTTTTAAATATGCGGTGGGTGTAAACTCCCCTTCCGAGCCGGGCACTAAAATCCTGTCCTTTAAAATAGACCCGGAAGATGTGGCCGGTGCAGGGCATGGCCCTGAGATCATCTCAAAAGACCACACCCATTTTGGCACCTATTCAGCACGGTTAAAAGTACCCAAGGTCAAGGATGTCCAGCCGAACATTGGCGCCGTAGTAGGATATTTCACTTACCATGAAGACAGTTTGGCCGGGCTGAGTGAAATAGACTTTGAATGGCTCCCCGCCAACCCTACCGTCATCTATATAGGTACATGGACCGGAGGACAATCCGGTAAGTTGGAGCGGATCGGCAGGACCATCAACCTTGCCAAAGGAATCATCTATGAAACAACTTACCGAAAGGGGCATTCAGGGCCCCGTGAAGCCCTTACCGGGCTACAAAGCCAGCCCGAAACCATCATGGCCATTCCGGACTTTGATGCTTCTTCTTCATTTTACACTTATGGCTTCGACTGGCACAAAGATCGGATCCAATGGTGGATCCTTCATCCCGACACGGGTGAAAAGGTCATCTTATGGGATTACCGGGGCTCCCCCCTGGGCATTCCACAACACCGAACGTACTACCGAATGAATTTTTGGCACACCGACCAGTGGGCGGTGGAAACCAACCCGCTATCGCTTGAAAAACCCCTGAAGCCTTTCCAAATGGAGGTAGACTGGATGTTCTATGAACCACTTGAAGGCAATACGCAGTAGGTAAAGCCTATATTAAAATGCCTTTTTATACATCGCTTGTACTTTTAATGGGCATGATCTTAGTAGCAGCCCCTATCTGTTTTTCAATAACATTACTCTTCTACAATGGAAAAACCACTTTAAAAGGTCGTTATTTATTGGCTAAAACGACAACATCGAAGTCACGGGCAAGTGGTCAGAGGGATATTTAGCGTCTCCATACGTGTCGGAAATCACCTTGTAGTCCTCCACTCCAAATTGGGGGGACACGAATATATAGTCAATCCTGTTTTTACCATTTCCCTCAAAGACACCTCCTCCGAGGTTTGTTCCCTCCACGCCTTGACGGGGAGTTTTTGTCATGTCAAATGCATCCGACAAGACTTCTTCAACAGCTTGGATCTGGGAGGTTCTATCGGTCGAATTGAAATCTCCCAAAGCAATGGAGGGGGCTCCTTTTGTGATTTCCTTGATCTTTTTGGCCAACAGTGGGCCAGACTCTCGCTTTGCAGTCTCCAGACGCCAATAAAAATGGACGTTGAACACAAAGAATTCTTTATCGGTACCATTCACCCTGAATTTTGTCCATGTACATATCCTTCTATCCGTGGCATCCCAGCCAATACTGGGTACATCGGGTGTTTCACTGAACCAAAAAACCCCTTTATCAAGGACAGAAAACAGATCTTTTTTATAAAATGTGGCGCAAAAATGCATATCGTTTCCCCCGTAAGGAAATCCAACATAGTCGAACCCCGGCAATAAACCCAAAAGGTCGGAAAGCTGTCCGCTATCCCCTTCTTGAGTAGCTACCAAATCAAACTGGTGCCTGGAGATCAATTGGGCCAATGGCTCCCGGCGCACTTTCCAGCCGTTGCCCGAAGCCACGTCCTCAGCGGGGTTATAGCGAATATTGTAAGTGGCAGCCCGGAAACTTGTCTCGGCAGTATCTCGGGGACTGTCCATAGCAGTATCTTGCGCGCTACATGATAATAACGGCAACAATACCGTGGCAATAATCAATGGAAATACTTTCATTTTCTATGTTTCTTTAAAGATCGACGGGTACTTAATTTCCCCAACCCATTATTTAAAACAGGGAGCTGCCAAATTCGCAGCCCCCATTAGATAGATGGTAAAGACCATGGTTCCAATTCAGGCTCAATCGACGTCCCACCAAGCTTTGAAATTGATATCATCACCTCCCATCACTTCCAGTGCCGCCTTATAATGTTGCGGGTTGTAAGTTTGTTGGTCTGATGGATACATCAGTCGACTAGGCAGGACACCTTCATTGAGCATGGATTCCGTCGTGGGCAACTTTGGAAACCCAGTTCTCCTGTATTCAGACCATTGCTGGTAATCGGTAAAATAAAGCCCTAGGTATTTATGGAGAATGATCCGTTCAAGAGTTCCGTCATACTGGGCCAGCGGCTTCTCAAAGTACCCGTCAGGAGCAGTCTCCCCCGTCCATAGCTCCAAGGCCGCATCAATGCCCTGCTGATACAATTCCTCAGCACTGGATGCAAGGTATCCCTTTTGCGCCAGTTCAGCCTTGATAAAGGCCACTTCGCTAAAGGACATGATCGGGGCTATCATCGGCGCGACCACCTGTTCGTTGTTCATATAGGAAGGGGAATAATCGAAGCTTTGCTCATCATATCCGCTGGGAATTCCTTCATAACCAACGGGATTATTGTCCAAATCCTTGGCTGGGGTGACGTACACCGGCCTCCTTGGATCCTCTAATTCGTTGAGAATATCTATAAAAAACTTTCCTACTGCATGCTGATTGCTAAAATCCAAGGCCCTGGACCATGGGGACAAGTTGGGCGTAACTCCCGTAATCTGAAGGACGGCACTCTCTTCGAGATTTTCCATGATCGGAGCATTTGCCGGATCATTGATAATATCTACCATCCTTTGATAAACACTGGAATCAACCCCCGATATCCTCAGCAACAGCCTCAATCGTAACGAATTCGTGAACTTTTGCCAGAGACGAGAATCATTTCCAAACAAGATATCAGTACCATAGACCATGGTAACGTTATGGTCGTATAGCTGATTGGCCTCTTCCAAGTCTGCCAAAATCTGCGTATATATTGCTTCTTGACTATCATATTTTGGTTGCAATATCCCAGATTCTGACTGGGATGCTTCAGAAAAAGGAACACTACCAAAATTGTCTGTCAAATTGGAATAAATCCAAGCCTTGAGCGTCAGGCCAATGGCCTTATAATTATTGGCATTGGCCTGCTCGGAGGCTAGGATCATTTCACGAATATTTTTCAGCCATTTATAAGAACTGTTCCATTGGGAAGCGCCTGTGGATTCCAGAATTTCATAGCGCTGCACACCTCCATAATACTTGGGATAGGGCAATTGGACCTGCATCAATTCACAATTCACAAAATAGTGGTTACGAAGGTTATTGGAAGTCTGATTATAAATTATCTCGTTTAGAAGCGCCCCGGGACTGATCTCACTGATCAGGTTGGGATTGGTATTGGTCTGCTCGAAGCCCGAGGTACATGCCCCAAGAAGTGCGGCCAGGATCGCTCCGTATATCAATTTGAGTTTTTTCATTTTTGTAGTGGTCTTTAGGATTAAAACTTAAGCTTGACATTGCAGCCGTATGAGGCCGAAAATGGCATCGGCGTCACTTCCATGCTTGGCACGAAACCGTTGCTGTTCATTGTCCCTGCCTCAGGATCCCACATGGGAAACTTGTCAAATACCGCCAGATTTCTTCCATAGACGCCCAGCGACAGATTATAAATCCCCAGCGGTTGAGTCAATTTATTGGGAAAGTTATAATTAAAGGTAAGCTCCCTGATTTTTAGGAATGTCGCATCGAAAACGCCTGGCTCAGTGGTCTGGTGCCTCTGAACATAATAGGCTTGGGGATCAGCCTCAACCGTATTGGAGGAATAGCTGCCGTCTTCATTTTGGACCACCCCATCACCGACGATAAAGCCTTCTTCCCTACCAGGGATGGTATTGGTAGTGGTACCCGCCCAAGAGGCGCGATTATAAGTTCCCGAATAGATCAACCCTCCCATTTGTCCATCCACTGTTAAGCTGGCACGGAAATTCTTATAGACAAACGTATTGGTCAAGCCATATTTCCAATCAGGGGCAGCGTTGCCAATATACTCTTGCGTACTGGTGCGCGTAGGTACACCATTGCTATAGACGATGTTTCCCGCAGGATCTCTAACGAATTTGGTGCCGTAGATATCGGAAGTGGTGCCGCCTACCGTGGCAATCATGTATCCCTGCCAAACCCGGGCAAGAGTCTGACGCTCCAAATTATCCGTCAAGGTAAGGATCTCGTTTCTGTTCATGGACCAATTACCGGTAATGTCCCATTTAAAGTCCTTATTGAATATGGGTGTCGCCGTCAGGATCAGTTCTACCCCGCGATTTCTTACTTCACCTGCATTGATCACACGACTGCTATATCCTGCCGCAATATCCGATGGAAGGGTAAGAATTTGGTTTTTGGTAGTGGAGGCATAATAGGTAAAATCAACCCCCAGCCTATTTTCAAACATCTTAAAGAGAAATCCAGTCTCAAACCCTGAAGTGATCTCGGGCTTAAGATGGGTATTGAACAATGCTCCCGGTACAATGGCAGAACTGGGGAAGCTACTCTGAGCATAATATTTTGAAGTCTGATATGGGTTAGCATCAGAACCTACCTGGGCATAGGAAACACGATATTTGAGAAAGCTGATCTTCTCAGGAAGCTGGAACATATTGGAGACCAAAAAACTCGAACTGATCGATGGATAGAAATAGGAGTTGTTTTCCTCAGGAAGAGTACTGGACCAATCATTTCGTCCGGTTACATCCACGATGATATTATCTTTCCAAGAAAATGTAGCCATTCCATAAAGGCTATTGATGTCCTTTAGGGCATCTCTTGTCTCTACCAAAGGAAGGTTCACGCCGTTGGACAGATTATATACTCCGGGGCTGATCAAGGCATCCACAGAAGACATTACGTTTCTATTGACCATCGACATCCTATTGCCACCTGCCCTCACTTCATAATCGATTATTTCCGAAATAGTATTCTTATAGGTAAGCAAGAAATCCGCGTTAATTTCCTGGTTGGAAATGTCCTGCCTTCCGTAGTAGCCCCTAGGGTGCTTTTTACTGGAGTACCCTCTTTCACTCTCCCTCAATTGCGAAAGGGAATTCAACGAAAGCCTTCCCATCACACTCAAGTGATCCGTCAACTTGATATCCGCACTGACATTTCCTACGATCTGGTTGCTCTTCAATTTGTTCAAGTCCACATAAGACAAAAAATAGGGGTTGCTGGACCATTGAGAAAATGGATTGAGCTGTTGCAAGTTTTCTTGTCCATTTTGCCAGATAGGCCGGTACCAATCGATGTCCACATTGGGCATCAAGAACATCATGAAGTATCCCAGCGAGCCATTGCTCAGTCCGAAGCCCGGGAGGTTGTCCGATGTCCGCTGGTTATAATTCAGTACTGTGGAAACTTTGATCCTTTCGGAAACTTGGTAGTTGGCATTCAAGGAAATACTGTTTTTATCATAACCGGTATTGGGGACCAAGTATTTATTGTCGGCATGGGTTAGGTTCAATCTCATAGCTCCCTTATCGTCACCGCCTTCCAAGGCCACCGAATTAATGAAGGTGGTACCGGTATTATAGAAATCCTTCATGTTGTTTTCATACGGCCTCCAAAGGGTGCGTTCACTACCTTGAGCTTGGGTGGCTGGATCATATTGATAGAAATACTGCCCGTCGAATTTTGCTCCCCAAGCTTGTGGCACATTGGTAGAAATGCCATCTTCAGAATTTCCATAGGAGTAAAATTGCTCCCCTTCGTCATTTCTCACCGCATAATTGCCAGCCCCATATTGATACTGATAATTTGGCCAGTTGGTAGGCACATCGAAAATCGCCGTAGAACTTACAGAAACCCCCAATCTTTGACCTTTCCTTCCAGACTTAGTCGTAATGATCAAGGCTCCATTGCCGGCCCTTGAACCATAAAGCGCTGCGGCGGCTGGACCTTTCAACACCGTCACACTCTCGATATCATCCTGGTTGAGCTCAGAGATTGCGTTGCCATAGTCCACGGGCGCCTCCGTACCATAACCCGCATCCACACCGTCTCCGAAAGCCGTGGCGTGCTGGTTCATGGGAACACCATCTACCACGATCAGTGCATTGTTTCCACCAGGTGCCAGGGAAGTGGCTCCCCTTAGCTGAATACTTTGTGAATTTATCGGCCCCGTACCACCCGAGATAATGTTCAATCCCGCTATTTTTCCTTGCAGTCCATTGGACCAATTGGGCGCCATAGCAGTGGACAGAAGTTCCGAATCCACCGTTTGCTCGGCATAACCTACTTCGTTTTCATTCCTTCGGATACCCAAGGCCGTGACGATAACCTCGTTCAGGGAACTTTCCGACGGGATCAACCGAATATCCAACACTGCCGTCCCGTCAATGCTTACCTCCTTGGTCTCGTAGCCGATAAAGGAAACCAAAATGGATTGGATATCATCGGGGACTTCCAGTGAGAACTTACCATCCATATCTGTGACGGTACCTGTGCTGGATCCCTTGGCCAATATGGTTGCCCCTGGTAAGGGCTCCCCTTTCTCATCCAAAACCGACCCACTGACTTTCTTGACCACTTGTGCAGTCCCTCCTTGGACAAACGTATCTTTCCGTTGCTTTCTGACCACAATATTTTTGTCAATGCGCTCAAATCGCAGGTGCTTGCTGTAGGAGAGATGCTCAAGAAGTGATTTCAGGTCATGTCTGCCCGGCCGAAGCGAAAAGGTGTCGTTCAAATCCAAGTGTTCATTGGCATAGGCAAATTTAAATTCTGTCTTCTCTTCAATGGTTCTAAAAAAGCCTTCCAAGCTATAGTTTTGCTCTTGAAGCATGATAGATACGTTCTTCAGCGACTTTCCAGAGCCGGTAGACTTCGCCCAGACTGGATAGATGATGGCACATAGCACGACACTGACAAACCATATCCTTAGCAGCTTAGGCCCACTCCCAAAGATGTGCAACTGGTATTTTTCTTTCATTGTAACCGTTTTGATTTAGTACATCATTTATAAAACTCAATCCTTTGTTCTGCTACAGTCCGAAATTTCAGTTCATGGGCCCTGGCTATAGCAGTCAAAATGATCGATAACTCTTCATCCTTAAACTTTCCTGTAAATTCATACGCCGAAAAAGCTTGGTCTGCAAACTGTATTTCTACGCCGAATGATCGTCGCAACGTGTTGGCAATCTCACCTAATGGAGTACCATCGAAAACAAGCCGTCCGCTTAACCAACCTCTTTCAACAATCTTATCAAATGCCAACACCTCAAAGTCCGCCGCTCCTATTTCCAAAATGGCCTTCTGACCAGGAACCAAAATGGATTCACTTCCTCCAGACGACAGCTTTACGGCCCCCTTCACCAGGGCTACGGACTTATGGGCTTCGTCATCATAGGCACTGACATTAAATTCCGTTCCCAGCACCCGTGTAGTCATAGCTCCCGTGACCACCTTAAAAGGCCGGGCCGAATCTCGCTTCACCTTGAAATAGGCCTCTCCAGTCAACTTCACCACACGTTCACTTTTCGAGAAATCCATAGGATACGTCAAGGTACTCATGGCATTCAGCCATACCTCGGTGCCATCTTCCAACTCCAAATACTTATGCTCACCAATCCCCGCCGACAGCTCATGTTCATGGTTTACAGTATTTTTTTGGTCCAACAGGAGAAAGGCTCCAATGGCTAGAATACATGCCAAGGAAGCAGCCACACCATAGCGCCACAATCTTCTGGTCTTGATGCTTGACTTGATATTTCCTTGCCACTTTCTGTAGATGCTATCTCTAGTAGAGTATGGATTCTCCGTTATTTCCCGTAAATGATCATCATCGGGCTTTTTGTCAAAAGATCGGTACCAATTGTCCAACTCTTCTTTTTCCGCTTGATCCAATTCATGGATTTTGCCCAATAGATATTGTAATCGTCTTATTTCCATAATCGTGCTCGGTCAATCATAAAGTTGCGGAAAAAGGACTCAACCCTAGGTGAGAAAAATTATCGATCTATTAACTATTAGGAATCACTATTAACATTTTCTTAAAAAGAAGCACGAAAAAAATCAAACGTAACACATTCTGGGACAAACAATATTTCTGGGGGAGGAATTTCCGACCAAGCCGAAAGATTGGAGAAATTGGTGAGAAATAGTGCTGGTGGGCATATTTACCCACGCGCGCAGGCAAACTCCTCCGTTTGGGCAGTGATTAGCTTTTTAAGCACCATCACGTCAGAACTACCTACCGCCTTTAGGCAGGCATGCCTGCACTTTTTTTCAGTCCGCTCGGTTGGTTTCTTCACGCCGAAATCCCTCAAGGCAGCGTATAAAAAACTGAAATCGATAAATGTGGGAAGGTCGACATAGCAGCGGGACGGCGGCTGGCTAGCGGGCGGAAGCTTTGCCATGTCTTGATTTTTTCGTTCTTTTTTATCAAGAAAAAAGGACAAGGAAGTCCCGAAGGCATCTGCTCTTATCCGATGATGAGGCAACTAAAAAGTCCCCTTTAAGGGGATTTAGGAGTAGAAACGCCAATGGCTCACCATTCATCATTACACCCATCCGGCCAAGGCATTCCCCCAACTTTTCCGCTTGATCCCACATTCTCTTATCTGCTCAAGCGAATAAAAAAGACGAAAAGACCATGGTCAATACATAGTCCGGACAATGATCCCGCAAATAGGTCAGGGAATAGTGGATGTGGTATTCAACGGTCTTGACAGAAATCTGCAGCCTGTCGGCAATTTCCATATTGCTCAAAAATTCCTTGCGACTCAACCGGAACACATGTTTGGACTGCTCAGGCAGGCGTTCGATCAGTTCATCGACATGGGAAAGCAAATCACCGTAATCTATTCGACGTTCGGTGTCGCTGTCATGAACGCTCAAATGACGAACAAGCTCATCATATTTTTCGCTGGCAGCGTATTTCTCCCTGAAGTGCATGAGAATCTTGTTTTTGAGCATCCCCATCAGATAGGATTCAATGGACTTAGTGATCACTAGGCTTGCCCTTTTCAGCCAAAATTGAAAAAACACATCCTGCACCATGTCCTCTGCCAATTCAGCCGTCCCCACCCTTTTGTAGGCATGAAAATAGAGTTTTTTCCAATAGAGCGCATACACCGCATTGAAAGCTTCACTATCCCCATGCCGCAGTTTGGCCAGTACATCAGCAGCATCAATTGACATAAATCAGGTCATTAAGTCCATAGCACTGGTAAAACTACCCATCAAATTAGCAATCTATCAAAACTACAGGTTAATATTGCGTTAATTTTAATCCTTGAGCCCTAATTAGCGTTTTTTCTTCATCAATTATTTTAAGATAATGGGGCTGTTCATTCAAAAGCTCAAACCGCTATGCTCTCCTGTTCTAATTCTTCATTGTAATTGTAAAGGGGAGATCCAATGGGACTAGTGTACATATCTTCCTCTAACGTCGCGAAAGGGAAGTCAAGTGGGATGTAGATACCAAATACTTTATGCTGAAACTTTTAACTCGCACCTAGTACTTTACTGCTCACCAGGCATCATCATTGAATGAACTGCCACAATATTTTGGGCACGAAATTGCTACCATAGCATTAACAGCCTACCAATCTCGTTGTTTGTTAACCCCTTCCCTAGTCGTAACCTTAACAAAACCAAAACCTGCCCTTAATCATTCTTTTATGCTGAAGGATGATATTTGCTGGTTATGATATCACTGCTGAGAATCGTTATTTCCATCTTTTTTCTTGCTGTCACTTTTGTCCCGAAAACCCTCGCCCAAATTCCGAGGCAACTTGACCAAAAGCTGGCTGCTGCCCAAGAACTTGCCAAGCGCAATCCCGAACTGGCCTTTCTGACCGCCACGGAAGTCTATGAACAAAGCTTGCCACAGGAGCTGGACAGTATCACGGGCAAATCGCAATTGGTCCGGGGAAAGATCCTTTTCCAGTTTGGACTATACCAGCCTGCCGCAGAGGCTTTCTATGAAGCCGAACACCTCTTCGAACACCTCCGTCGGCCCTACTACCTGGCACAGGTGAACAATGCCCTTGGAGAAGTGTATTATAAAATCAAAACTCCTGAAGATGCCCTTTCCCGCCATGAAAAGGCCTTGGAGCTCTTCAAGGGCATCGACCATGGTGAAGGTGAAGCGGAGACCAAAGGCTTTATTGGAAGCATGTACGAAAAAATGCGAAACTATCCGAAAGCCCTGGCTTACCAGCGTGAGGCCTTGGGACTTTTTGAGGACTTGGGGCTCAAGGGGCACTTGGCCTTTGTCCGCGAAAATATCGGAAGCATCCACGAAGACCTGGAGCAGTTTGATTCTGCTTATGTCAATTTCCAAAAGGCCTACCTGCTGAATTCCGAGGTGGGTGACAGTCTCCGGCTGGTGGGCACCCTGAACAACCTGGGTGATGTATTCCGCAAAACCCGCGAGCCGGAAAAAGGCCTGGACTACTCCAAAAAGGCCGCCGAAATGAGCGCCCGTCTGGGCTTTCTGGATGCCCAGAACAGTGCCATCGTGGACATCTCAAAAGCTTATGCCGGAATGGGCGATTACAGCAATGCCTACAGGTACCTGGAACAAAGCCGCCAGCTGAGCGAAGTGGTCTATTCCGAAGAGTCGGCCAGACAAATCGCCATTCAAGAAGCCCAAAACCAACTCTATACCAAAAACCAACAAATCAGCCAATTGGAACAAATGCGGGAATTCGACACCCTCGTAAAATGGCTCTTGGTATTTCTGGTCCTCCTCCTGTGTGTGCTGGGCTGGGTGATTTTCAACAGGCAAAAGCTGAAAATCAGGAGCAATAAGGAATTGCTGCAACAGCAGCAGGAAATCCTGCAGGTCAAGGAGCGGCTAATTGCCACGGAAAAGGAAAACCGACAATTGCTGGAACTCAAAATCAAAACCGAGGACCGGGCCCATTCAAAATCCCTGACGGCCCAAACCCTCCACCTGATCGACAAAAACCAAATGCTCGAAGGCATTCAAGTGAAGCTTAAACATATCCTGGAAGAAAACCCCAAAGACCAAAAGAAAAAAATCAGGAACCTGATCAAGGAAATCGATTTTAATTTCTCGCACGATACCGACTGGGATGACTTCAAAAACAACTTTGAAAAAGTCCACCAGGATTTCTTCAAAAACCTCCAGCGCCAAACCGCAGGATTGACCCCGGCAGAAATGAAACTGGCCAGCCTCATGCGCCTAAACCTGAGCTCAAAGGAAATTGCCTCCACCCTCGGCATTTCACTGGACAGCCTCAGGATTGCCCGCTACCGGCTCCGTAAAAAACTCCAGCTCGAAAAAGGAGAAAGTTTACAGCAATTTATCCTTTGTATATAGTTCATAATTTATTAACCCCATTTTAACAATGCTCAACTTGATGAAAAACAGTTACTTACATAACATTTTTAGATTTCTGTTTAGATTTTGTTAACGGTCATTTTCCCGATTGTTGCCTAAATGATTACAGTGGATCCTGGCCACGAGGCTCCTTCAGGGCTAACATTGCAACATCAAAATCAAACAAAACCTATGACAAAAAACAGACTCGTTTACGGGCTATGTTCACTGGGTATCCTCGCGGGATCTTGCAGTGGACCAAGCCAGCAGAAAGAAACTCAGACAGGCCAACGTGTCGTCAAACCGCTTTATGTAACAGACCAGGTCATCCACGACACGGACGATCCGGCCATTTGGGTAAACCCTTCCGATGCGGCCAAGAGCCTGATCGTCGGAACGGACAAAGATGCCGATGGAGCCCTGTATGTTTTTGACCTAAAAGGCAAAGCCATCGATTCCCTGACGGTGCGCAATATCCAACGACCAAATAATGTGGACATCAGTTATGGATTGTCCCTGGGTGACAGCCTGGTAGATTTTGCCGTTACCGGTGAGCGCCTCACGTCAAAGCTGCGGTTTTATGCGCTACCTATCATGCAGGAAATTGCCCCTGGGGGAATTGAAATCTACCAAGGTGAAACCGGTAACGAATATCGGGACCTTATGGGCGTGGCCGTGTACCACAGTCCGAAAAACGACAAACAATATGTCATTGCCGGCAGGAAGAACGGGCCTCAGGACGGCACCTACTTGTGGCAATATGAAATCAAGACCGATGGAGGCCAAATCAGCCTTGAGCTGGTCCGCAAGTTTGGCCAGTTCAGCGGGCAAAAGGAAATCGAAGCCATTGCCGTGGACAACGAACTGGGATACATCTACTATTCCGATGAAGGGGTGGGCGTCCGCAAATACTACGCTGATCCGGAAATGGGCAATGAACAACTGGCCCTATTTGCCACTGAAGGATTTACCAAAGACCACGAAGGCATCAGCATCTATAAGTTGGACGACAAAACCGGCTATATCCTGGTGTCCGACCAAGAGGCCAATCAATTCCATGTATTTCCTAGGGAAGGTGCAGCCGACAATCCCCATGACCACCAGCTGATCACCAAAATAAAGACCAGCACCGTTTCCAGTGACGGATCAGAAAGCCTCAGCACCGCATTGGGGGCAGATTTTCCGCATGGGATCTTTGTGGCCATGTCCGACGACAAAACCTTCCAGATCTACACATGGGAAGACATGGCCGGTGACACCCTCAAACTGAAAAAATAATCTTTTAAACCACTCCATTATGAAAAACCTATTACTGAAAACATTGACCTTGATGGCCTTCTGCTGCTTGGGCCAAGAGGCACTTTTTGCGCAGGGAGTCCTCCGGGGCAGGGTCATCGATGCCCAGAACCTGTCGATGCCGGGCGCCAATGTGGTACTGCAAAACACCCGATTGGGTACCGTTACCAACCAGGCCGGCGATTATGCGATCGTGGACCTTCCTGAAGGGGAATATGAAGTATCCGTTTCCTATCTGGGATATGGATCGGTCGTCCATACGGCCACCGTTGAAGACGGAGAAACCACCATTTTAAATTTCAAACTGGACCAAAAGACCATCGAAAACCTTGAATTTGTGGTGATGGGAGACCGCTTGAAAGGCCAGGCCAAGGCCTTGAGCCAGCAAAAAAACAATCCCAACATTACCAATATCGTTTCCTCTGACCAAATCGGCCGCTTTCCCGATGCCAACATCGGGGATGCCCTAAAACGCATCCCGGGAATTACCATGCAGAACGACCAGGGAGAAGCCCGGGACATCATCATCCGGGGAATGGCGCCGCAGCTAAATTCGGTCACCCTGAACGGTGAAAGGATCCCTTCTGCTGAAGGGGACAACAGAAGGGTGCAGATGGACCTGATTCCTTCGGACATGATCCAGACCATCGAAGTGAACAAGGCGGTCCTTCCCAACATGGACGCCGATGCGATCGGTGGATCGGTAAACTTGGTCACCCGGCAGGCTCCCAATAACTTGCGGATTTCCGGTACGGCCGCTTCGGGCATCAACTTACTTTCCGACAAGCCTATCTGGACCGGTGCCATGATTGTCGGCAATCGCTTTTTGAATGACAAGCTGGGAGCCATCGTCTCTGCTTCCTATAACAACCACAACTTTGGTTCGGAGAACATTGAATCCGTATGGTATGAAAGTGACAACGGCGTAGGGCTAGAGGAATTTGAAATGCGCAAGTATCTGGTCCAAAGGGTCCGGCGTTCGGTTTCCCTGGCTTTGGACTATGAGATCAACCCCAACCATACCCTTTTGTTCTCCAGCATGTACAATCATCGGGACGATTGGGAAAACCGCTTTGCCATGAAAGTGGACAATCTTGACGACGTATTCGATGACGGAAATTATGAGGAGCGCTCTCCAGGAGTATTCACTTCCTCGGGCGCAAGGGTTGAATACGAGACCAAAGGCGGTCAGGTGGCCGGCAGGAACAAGCAGCCCAGGCGATTGGAAGACCAGCGGGTAAAAAACTTCACCTTGGGAGGTGACCACCTGTTCAACAAACTGAAAATGGATTGGTCTGCCACCTATGCCAAAGCATCCGAGGAACGTCCACATGAAAGGTACATCACCTTCCGGGAAGAAGACCAAAACGTCAACATTGACATCACCAATCCCAGAAAGCCTTATGCGGCCTTGACCAATCTGTCGGACAATCTTGGCTTTGGTTTGGACAACCTGTCCGATGAGTACCAGTACACATTTGACGAGGACCTCAATGCAAAACTGGACTTCAAGCTTCCTTACAGCGATAAGGGGATCGTACAATTCGGAGGCCGCTATAGGGGTAAGTACAAAAACAGGAACAACAACTACTTCGAGTATTCCCCACTGGATGAGGACGCCTTTGGAACGACACTTGGTGATATGCCATACACCGACCAATCTGACCCTGACTTCCTCCCTGGCAGTCAGTACCTTATCGGGAATTTTGCAGATCCGGATTTCCTGGGCAACCTTGAGCTGAACGACCCGTCCCTCTTTGAAAGGGAATCCGTACTTGAAGAATTCTTGCCTGGCAATTACTCGGCCAATGAAACCATCACTGCCGCCTATGCCATGGCTGATCACCAGTTTACAGAAAAGCTGTCCGCGATCGTTGGTCTTCGGTGGGAGCATACCAGCATTGACTACACGGGAAACCTGTATGATGTGGACAACGAAACCTTCACCCAGGCCACCCAAGACGACAGTTATTCCAATTTCATGCCTGGTGTGCATTTGAAATACGATGCGGATCCAAATACCATCCTAAGGTTTGCATGGACCAACACCATCGCCCGGCCAAACTACTATGACCTGGTTCCCTACGCGGAATATGTCGCGGAGGACGATGAACTTTCCCGAGGAAATCCAGACCTGTTGCCCACGGTTTCCATGAACTTTGACTTGATGGCCGAGAAGTATTTTGACAATGTTGGATTGATATCATTGGGTGGTTTCTACAAAGACATCGACCAGTTTGTCTATGAGAAGACCGACCTGAACTATAACGATCCGGTATTCGGCGACAATTTGGAATACACCCGACCGGAAAATGGGGGAACCGCCGCCGTTTACGGGCTGGAGGCCTCCATCCAAAAGCAAATCTGGAAGGGGCTGGGCATTTATTTGAACTACACACTTACCCAGTCCGAGACCACCGGCATCGAAGGCAGGGAAGAAGATGACCTTGAGCTACCGGGTACTGCCCAGCACATGTTCAATGCCTCCCTTTCTTATGAAACCAAAAAATTGGTGTTCAGGGCTTCTCTAAACTATGCAGGCGACTACCTTGATGAACTGGGCGGCAGCCAATTTGAGGACAGGTATTACGATGAGCAGATGTTCTTGGACATCAATGCTTCCTATGCCTTCACCCCCAAGTGGCGGCTGTTTGTTGAAGGCAACAACCTGACCAACCAGCCGCTGAGGTACTACCAAGGCATCCGTGCCAGGACGATGCAGGAAGAATATTACAATGCCCGGTTTAACTTCGGGATTAAGTTCGACCTGTTTGAGTAATCATAATTGAAACCAAAGCTAAAAGGCTGCTCCTATATGGTCAATTGCCATTTTGAAAGGGGCAGCCTTATCTTACAAGGGAAGTACGGCATCAATCACTACCAATTAAAATTACCCCTTACATTTTTTAGCTCCTTACCTCCCTTCGCATAAACAAATAGTAGGTCAGGGCAAAGCACAACACCGTGGCCGCTACCAGGCCGCTCACTTGTGGCCAGACGACCATCAAGCTGTCTTTCAGGGAAAGTGGAGAAGGTACCGCTCCGGCCATTTGCTCCATGGTTACCGGCCCCAAGCTCCTGACGGAAGGCATCAGCAAGGTGGTGGTCGCATCGGTAAACAGCTGACTGGGCGCCAACCGAAGCAGTGAAAGGATTATCCCATTAAAACGAATGGCTTCCGACGGTGCCAACTCCCGTGTATCTGGAGCAAAAGCGCTGACGGCCAGCTCAATCACAATCCTGTAAAAAACCGTGAAAAAGAGCCAAATGCCCATGGCGGTCAATGCAGAAGTGGACGGCTGCCTGAACACCACTGACAGCAAAATGGACAATGCCAACCAGAACCCCACGTAAACGGTACACAATACGGTAAAGCCCAAAATTCTCATTACCTCCTCCGCTTCTATCAGTATGCCGGTCATCACCATGCCTCCTCCGATCATCAACAAGGCGAGGCTCAAAAGCAGCACCCCGACCAATATCAGGGAACTGGTGAATTTTGAAAGCAAAAGATTGTCCCGGTAGACGGGCTGCGCCATCACCCGGGCCAGGGTTCCGTTCTGTTGTTCGGAGTTAATGGCATCAAAGCCCAGCCCAATCCCCAGCAATGGCCCCAAGAAATTCAAGAACACATGAAACGGGGGAAGGGTACCTTCAGTGGTCGTCAGCAATTTCAGGTAAAGGAATAGTTGACCGGTGTCCTTGGCCTTGGTGACGACCTCCCGGAGATGGCCCATGGCCACGGCGGTGGTTCCCCAAAAGGTCAGCGCGATCAATACCAACAACACAATAAACCGCCAACTTCGCAGGTGGTCAGCCACTTCTTTTCCCACCATGGTCCAAAAAGGGCTATGCCAACGCCCAGCCCCTTGTTCGTGACGGTTTTCCGATGATGACATTAAGGTATTCATGGTAGTTTATCCTCTATTTTTTGGTGATCAAAATACATTTGGTAAATATCCTCCAGCCCATATTCCCGTTTATGCACTCCAGTGACCGCATAGCCTTTCTCCACCATAAAGCGCACAGCATCTGGAGTGACATCTGCTGCACTGACCATCTCCAGCACATTTCCCTTCAGGGTCACCCCTTGTACATGGGGAAGGTTCAGCATGTCTTCTTTATGCTTCCAGGGCTTCTCCAGGTTTTCGGCCAAGGTGATCTTTACGCCATGTCCCTCTTGGGCAAACAATTTATGGGAAAGCGCATGAATGCTCCCCTCTCCCAACAGCTCGCCCTTCACAAAAATCCCCACCCGGTCACATACCTGCTGGACCTGGTACAGGTGATGGCTGGAGAGCAATACCGTTAGTCCCCTTTCCCTGCTCAGGGAGGATATCAGTGACAGGAATTCTTTTACCCCACTGGGATCGATCCCCAATGTCGGTTCATCCAAGACCACTACTTCAGGCTCTTTGATCAGCACCTCCGCCAAGCCCAGCCGCTGTTTCATGCCGCGGGAATACGCCCGGGTCTTTTTGTCGACCGCCTTCCCGGTGAGGCCTACCGTTTCCAAGGTTGCCAGTGCGCGGGACTGGATTTCGTTTCGGGGAATGCCATTCAGCTCTCCGATATACATGAGGTTTTCCATGGCCGTCATGTTATCATAAAATCCCACGCTATCGGGCATGTACCCAACCTTTTGCTTTACCATGATCGGATGGGTGGTGGCATTGACACCGCATACTTGGGCCATCCCGGAAGTGGGCTCGGTGAGCCCCATCATCATCAGGATGGTGGTCGTCTTGCCTGCACCATTGGGGCCGAGCAGTCCGAAAATTTCACCTTTGCCAATTTCCAGGTTCAGTCCCTTGACCGCTTGGAATGCCCCGTAATTTTTGGTCAGGCCGCTCAGTTTAATGATTGGATTGTCCATGGGCGATCTTATCTTCTTCCAAATTTCCGGATCAGCAAATAGACGAGACCGATGGCCATCAGGATGACGAGCATACCGACCCAACCTGACAGCAGTGATGTGGTCACGGTCATACGGTAAGATGCATCACTGCTGGTTTCGGAGGCCTTGGCCGTAAACTTGGTCACGTAATCCCCGGGCAGCGTTTTATCGGGAATGGTGATGGTCGCCACCACATCGGTGGATTTGCCGGGCGCTAACCGCTCAATGGTGGATGGTGAAAAAGTCGCTTCCCACTTGGGCGGAGTTCTGGAAGAAAGGGATATTTCCTCAAGGGCCAGCGAACCGGTATTTTTGACCTGCAAGTTGACCTGTTTGCTTTTTCCTTCCGTCACTTCACCACTTAACCTTCCGGATGGCGTGGTAAGCTCCAAGGCAAACGATCCCTCTACCACGGCTTCCAGGTTTAGGGAAAGGGAGTCCTCTCCGACCGCATAAACAGGAATGTCGTACTGATCCGGCTTTGCCCCATAGGCGGGATGGACCTCAATGGAGATGTTCTCGGATTTTTCCGGATCCATTTGCAGGGAGGTGACCTGTTTGCCGCTGACCTTGAATTTTACCCGCCAGCCCTTTGGAGCCTTGGCATCCAAGGTATAACGGGAAGCGGAGGAGCCGTTCTTTAAGGTGGCCTGATACCGGAAAGTCTCATTTACCGGAGCTTCCATGTTTATCAAACGGGCCGAAAATGAAGGAGCTTTGGTGGACTCCTGTGCTGAGGCAATGGGTGATGCCAAGCAAAAAACCAAAAACAATAAAACTACGAATGGGTGAATGCCCAAAAAGGGCCTCTCTAGGTTAACACTATCTACTGACATAATTCAAATAAGTGAAAGTTATTAATAGTTAATAAAGACGCCTATTCAATTTATCCCTGGATAATCCTAAGAATTGCAACCCCAATTTTATTACATGAATGATATTAACGCAACAAATTAACTTTTTTTAACAATCACTTTAAAAGAACCATGCTTGGTCCGGCAGGTTGCTCCCTACGCTGCACAAAATGGGTTCTGGATGATTAACTGCGGATAACGCTTGGCTTGCTTGCCAAATTCGGGCGTGACCTTTACCTTCTTGCGACAAGTAAAAAAAGAAACCAAAACCTGTACACCTGGGCCTTAAAACCCGCTACTGTGACTGGCCTTGGTATCCCGTGAAAATGGCCTGCACATCGTCAGGCAAGCTGCCAAAAAAAACTAGCATTGCTGCGAAAGTCTGGCCTTATCAAGCCAACTTTTTCAGCCAATCTATCAGCTCCTTAAAATGGCGCTTCAGAAAATCAAACACGTCCGCAATGGCTTCATCCAAGGCATTTTCCAGTGGACTAAACTCCTCCCCATTGAAATATCGCGGCTTGGAGCCAGGGCCGTCGGGCGAACCGTGATGTTCATCAATTGACTTTCTCCACCGCTCAGCATGTGTTCGCCACTCCTGTTGGTTGACCAGCTCCGGGGCTTCGAACCAAACGTTCCAAGAAAGGATGTTCCCTGGCGCCAGCATATTGCCCGATGCGATATTAAACGCCTTCATGACCAGCTCATTGAATTCGTCGACCTTGGGATCGTTTGTTTTGGTGATGTCACCAATTTCGACGTCAAGGTTTCCTACCACCCAGGCCATATCCTCATGACGGCTAAAATCTGGACTTTTGAACTTCTTCGACTCCCCTACACGCAGTGGAAAAATCGGTTGTTCGGGCTTCTGTGGGCAATGTGTCGTCACCTTGATGGCATTGGCCTTGTCCAATGGAAACGGATGATGGCTTTTTTCCAGTACTGCCCACAGCAGTTGGCCAAAGATCCCTTGTTTTGGGCTAAACCATATTTTGCCCTCCACAGTCATATCGGCTGCCAACGAAGGGCCTTTGGCCTGATCATCCGGCTGCTCATTGACCCATCCCCGCTGTCCCGTCACGGTCACTTCCACATTCAGGCAGATTTTATCAAAGATCCATACGCCCTGCTGAGGGCAGATGATGGAGTAAACCCTTCCGATATCGGTGTAACCCAACCTTGAAATATAGGGCGCAAACATCTGAAAGCAGCGACTTGACTCTCCTCCATCCGGTTGGGTCTTCCAACTGAATTCTGGCCATTTTACCGGCATCTGCCTTTGGAGCAGGTTGATATTGGCCAAATTGTCCAACATGGGCAAACTGCCCAATTGGGGATTGGGATATTTCCAATCAGGATGCCCGTCAAGGAAGCCTCCTTTCCAGCCCGGCACAGGGATTGAATTTTTTAAGGTATACATGGTGATGTGGTTTATGGGTTAAATTAAACTATAGAACTACCATTCAAGGCATTTCAAAAAACCTGCTCACGTAGACCGTACGACCACACCCTAAAACCAGTCCCTATTTGGTGTGGATCCGGCCTGTGTCAGGAGATTTACCATATCAGCACTTCATCGGGCTGCCTTCGCTCATTTTTCCTGAACAGGTTAAACACCAGCATAAACTCTTGGGTGTTGCCGGGAAGCAAATAACTGCCATTGGTAGGAAACTCATACACATAGCCCATTTTAAACTTATCAAAGATCAACCCTGCCTGTAGGTTATTGGCATAATCAATGCGATGCCCTGCTCCGATCCAAAACCTGTCCATAAACAAGGCCTTGACATTGAACTCCACATTATCGGGCAAATCTTTCTGGGAGCGGAAAAAAAAGTTGGTACTGACGGCCAGATGATGGCCCAACGCTTCCCGGTATCCCGCCTGAACAATATAGTTGACAGGACGTCCTTCCATAAAATCATCTCCACTGGAAATCCTCCCTCCATTCACTTGATGCATGGCATAGGAAAGGTAATAATTGGAATGGGTCAGGGCCAACCCAAGGTTAAAATCGACGATCTGCATATCCGAGAACCCACCGATATAATGGCTGAGAACATCATCTGACTGCTGCTCTACGGTCATGGCCGTACCGTCCAGCCTTACATTGGTGTAGCTCACCCCTGCCCCTAACCTGAGGTTGTGCTTTTCCGTCAACCTCACCCGGCTGGCATAGGACACCACTAAACCGGTCTCGTTAAACGCCCCGTATTTATCAAATAGCAGGTTCAGCCCGATAGCATTTTTGCCCATCAGGGCGGGATCCGCATCCCCCTTCATCTCGGCAAAATCCAGTTCTCCGCTAAAAAACATGGTCTTGGGCGCTCCTTCAAATCCGCTCCACTGGTTACGGACAAAGCCCCGCAAGGTGCTGCCCTCATACCCTGTCAGGCCAGGATTGTAATAGCTCTGGAAAAAACTGAACTGGCTGATATACTTTCTGGACTGGCCCTTCACAGAGGTGGCACTTGCCAACATCAGCAACAGCATTGACATGACGATCTTGTTCATAATAATATTGGGGTAAGTGGCCAGCTCGAAACGACGCCCCTGCTGACCTGTCGGTTTTGTGAATCCTTTCATCTCCTCAATAAGTTTAATGTTCCTCTTCTCACTTCTCCGGTTTCACCCACTTCTATCACCCAGAAATAGGTTCCTGCCGCCATCTCTTTTCCATTGAATTGCCCCTCCCAATGCTCATCCGGATCATCGGTAAAGAACACCCGGTTTCCGCTACGTTCGAAGACCATCACCCTTACATCAGTGTAAAACTGCAGCTCGGGAACACCCCAAGTATCATTGGCACCGTCTTGGTTCGGCGTAAAAGTGTTATAGATCGTCACCTCATCAAGTGGCACCCGCAGGCGATTGACGACAAAAAGCTTCTCCACCTTGTTGCCATCTGCATCGGTCACGGCCACAAGAACCTCGAAAGTCCTCCTGCCCGGCAATGCCTCCCCAGAACTCCAGAAAAGGGCTGTCCCTGACAAACTGAAATAGGCATTGTCCTTGGCATTGCCCACCAAGTTCAGCGTATGCTGATCATCCACAGGATCGATTACCGATAGACCACCTACGACAATTTGATCCGAACCAATGTCAGCGACAAAATTATCATGGTCCAATACAATGTCCTCAGGAGCGGGTTTGGCCTCAACGACCACCTGCTGGAAAGGCCCTTCAGCTGTACGGGTAACCCCTTCGGGTAAGTTCAGCTCTCCTGTCACGGTATAGCTTCCCCGGCTCCTCACGTTTATGGAAGAGCGGTCCCATTCAACGGCCAAGTTGATCATTTCATCATGGCGTGTCCGAACCAGCACTTCCGTCGGAAGAGGGATTTGGTCTGATGCCGTTCCCCAAGCGACCGCTACGGCAGGTTGTTCATAAAAGGCCACCACCTCGATGGCTTTAATGGTCAACAATGCGCTCGTGAATTGTATTTGGTAATTCCTTCCTGCCGATAGACTTCCCTTGTTGATCGCATATGCCCCCACACCTTCTCCAGGTGCGCGCTCCAATTGTCCTTCAAAAATTTCATGCCCGTCCCCGTTTACGAGTCCAGCCACCTGATAGGTGAACCTAGGATCACTGGCCCCAAAAATCCGGACATGGTCATTCGCTGTCACCGTCAAAACTGCAGGGATAATGGCAAAAGTACCCGCAGTGTAAGTGATCGTGTAATTCATCGAGGTATAACCCGAAGCCGTGATCGTGTAATCGCCCACATCCTCACCCGTGGCGCGCGTAACCTTCAAGCTGCCGCCAAGGGCAGTTTCATCGTCACCGTTCACAAAGCCCGCATAGGTAACCGTCATGGCCGGATCAACGCTGCCGTAGACTTTGGAATGATCTGCTACCGTCACCGTCATAGCGGCAGGCGTGATTTCAAAAGTACCTGAAGCATAGTTGATTGTATAATTCGTAGAAGTATAGCCGGAAGCAGTGATCGCATAATCCCCCACATCCTCGCCAGCAGCCCGAGAAACCGTCAAGCTGCCGCCAAGGGCCATTGCATCGTCCCCGTTTACAAAGCCTGCATAGGTAACCGTCAAAGCCGGATCCATGCTGCCATAGACTTTGGACTGACCTTCCGCTGTCACCGTGAGGGCGGCAGGCGTGATTTCAAAAGTGCCCGATGCATAGTTGATCGTATAATTCGACGAGGTATAACCCGAAGCCGTGATCGTGTAATCGCCCACATCCTCACCCGTGGCACGCGAAACCGTCAAGCTGCCGCCAAGGGCCGTTTCATCATCACCGTTCACAAAGCCCGCATAGGAAACCGTCATGGCCGGGTCTGCGCTGCCGTAGACTTTCGACTGATCTGCTGCCATCACCGTCAGGGCAGCAGGCGTGATTTCAAAAGTACCTGCGGCGTAAGTGATCGTGTAATTCGTAGAAGTATAGCCGGAAGCAGTGATCGCATAATCCCCCACATCCTCGCCAGCAGCCCGAGAAACCGTCAAGCTGCCGCCAAGGGCCATTGCATCGTCCCCGTTTACAAAGCCTGCATAGGTAACCGTCAAAGCCGGATCCGCGCTGCCGTAGACTTTCGCTTGATCTGCTGCCGTCACCGTGAGGGCGGCAGGCGTGATTTCAAAAGTGCCCGATGCATAGTTGATCGTATAATTCGTAGAGATATGGCCGGAAGCTGTGATCGCGTAATCGCCCACATCCTCACCCGTGGCGCGCGAAACCGTCAAGCTGCCGCCAAGGGCCGTTTCATCATCGCCGTTCACAAAGCCCGCATAGGAAACCGTCATGGCCGGGTCTGCGCTGCCGTAGACTTTCGACTGATCTGCTGCCATCACCGTCAGGGCAGCAGGCGTGATTTCAAAAGTGCCCGATGCATAGTTGATCGTATAATTCGACGAGGTATAACCCGAAGCCGTGATCGTGTAATCGCCCACATCCTCACCCGTGGCACGCGAAACCGTCAAGCTGCCGCCAAGGGCCGTTTCATCGTCACCGTTCACAAAGCCCGCATAAGTAACCGTCAAAGCCGGATCCATGCTGCCGTAGACTTTCGCTTGATCTGCTGCCGTCACCGTCAGGGCAGCAGGTGTGATTTCAAAAGTGCCTGCGGCGTAAGTGACCGTGTAGTTTGGCGAGGTATAACCCGAAGCCGTGATCGTGTAATCTCCCACATCCTCACCCGTGGCACGCGAAAGCGTCAAGCTGCCGCCAAGGGCCGTTTCATCGTCACCGTTCACAAAGCCCGCATAGGTAACCGTCATGGCCGGATCCATGCTGCCGTAGACTTTGGACTGATCTGCTGCCGTCACCGTCAGGGCAGCTGGCGTGATTTCAAAAGTACCTGAAGCATAGTTAATTGTATAGTTCGTGGAAGTATGGCCCGAAGCCGTGATCGCATAATCCCCCACATCCTCGCCCGTGGCGCGCGAAACCGTCAAGCTGCCGCCAAGGGCCGTTTCATCATCACCGTTCATAAAGCCTGCATAGGAAACCGTCAAAGCCGGATCGGCGCTGCCGTAAATTTTGGACTGATCTGCTGCTGTCACCGTCAGGGCAGCAGGTGTGATTTCAAAAGTGCCCGCAGTGTAAGTGATCGTATAGTTTGGAGAGGTATAGCCCGAAGCCGTGATCGCATAACCGCCCACATCCTCGCCTGTGGCGCGCGTAACCTTCAAGCTGCCGCCGAGGGCCGTTTCATCATCACCGTTCACAAAGCCTGCATAGGTAACCGGCAAAGCCGGATCCATACTGCCATAAACTTTGGACTGATCTTCCGCCGTCACCTTCAGGGCAGCAGGCGTGATTTCAAAAGTGCCCGATGCATAGTTGATTGTATAATTCGTAGAAGTATGGCCGGAAGCAGTGATCGCATAATCCCCCACATCCTCACCAGCAGCCCGCGAAACCGTCAAGCTGCCGCCAAGGGCCGTTTCATCATCACCGTTCACAAAGCCCGCATAGGTAACCGTCAGGGCCGGATCTGCGCTGCCGTAGACTTTGGACTGCTCTTCCGCTGTCACCGTCAATGCGGCAGGCGTGATTTCAAAAGTGCCTGCGGTGTAAGTGACCGTGTAGTTTGGCGAGGTATAACCAGCTGCTGTGATGGCGTAAGTACCGACATCCTCGCCCGTGGTGCGCGAAACCGTCAAAGTGCCGCCCAAAGCCGTTTCATCGTCGCCGTTCACAAAGCCTGCATAGGTAACTGTCAGGGCCGGGTCCACGCTGCCGTAGACTTTAGACTGCTCTGCTGCCGTCACCGTCAATGCGGCAGGTGTGATTTCAAAAGTGCCCGCGGTGTAAGTGATCGTATAGTTTGGAGAGGTATAGCCCGAAGCCGTGATCGCATAATCGCCCACATCCTCGCCCATGGCACGCGAAACCTTCAAGCTGCCGCCAAGGGCCGTTTCATCGTCACCGTTCACAAAGCCCGCATAGGTAACTGTCAGGGCCGGGTCCACGCCGCCGTAAACTTTGGACTGATCTTCCGCCGTCACCGTGAGGGTTGCGGTATTTATCGTTAAATTTCGGACTACTGGAGTAGCTGCATTCGTTGTTTGATCACCACTTTGTGAAGCGGTAATTTGTGTTGTCCCCGCATTTAGGATAGTGGCCTGGTTTCCATTGATGCTGACCATCGATGGATCATCGGCCACGTAGGTCACCTCAAGGCCTTGATCGGTCTGTGCATCTCCCAAAGTAAACGTCGCATCACCATATGCTTTTGGAGTAATCCCCCCAAAAGTAATGGACTGATCCGCTTTCACAGGGCCTTCCAACGTACTTTCAACCGTCGTACCAGCATCTTGGCCATCACCAGGTGTCACCTCAACACTAAGGAATTTTCCACGATCTCCCGCTTGTAAAGAGTATTGTTTATTGTTTGCAGTCGGAATGGCAGATTTGCCGGTTCCCGTGTTGTCGTCAGCTCGATACCATTGGTACACCGTGCCATTTTCGGCATCTCCATCTGCATCATTGAAGGTATAATCCGCTGATAAGGTTTCTCCCACCGTCATTACACCTTTAATGGAAAGCCCACTGACTGTAGGTGCTTCATTGGTCTCTTTGGTGCTGGTATCGCTCACAGAGGCCCCTTGGTTACCGAACGAATCTGTCAGGGTCATTGACAGGGTGACGATCCCGTCACCAAGGACAGAGACATTTATTCCCGTTACCTGACTGCTGGAGGAAGAAACAGTACCCGTACCGCTGACAGGAGTTCCTCCACCTGAACTGGAGAGTTCATAATCATACGTCGTCCCCACCTCTGCTCCGGAAAAAGTAAAACTGACCGCTGATTGGTTTGCCCTATTAATTATGGGTTGGTCTAATGTCACACTATAGCCCGAGGGAGCTGACGTGTCTTTCGTATTGGTGTCCGTAACGACTGATCCTGTATTCCCAAAACCGTCCGTCAAGGTCACCGACAGGGTAACGGTACCGTCTCCCAAACCGCTAAGGTCGATCCCCGTGATTTGGTCTGTGGCCGTGGCAACGGTTCCTGATCCGGTCACATTTGTTCCTCCTCCGCTACTGGTGAAGGTATAAGCATAGTCAGCGCCCACCTCTGCACCGGCAAAGGTAAAGCTGGCTGCCGACTGATTGGCAGCATTGATATTGGCTTGGTCAAATGTCACACTATAGCTCGAGGGAGCTGATGTGTCTTTCGTATTGGTGTCCGTAACGACTGATCCTGTATTCCCAAAACCGTCCGTCAAGGTCACCGACAGGGTAACGGTACCGTCTCCCAAACCGCTAAGGTCGATCCCCGTGATTTGATCAGTGGCCGTGGCGACGGTTCCCGATCCGGTTACATTTGTTCCTCCCCCGCTACTGGTGAAGGTATAAGCATAGTCAGCGCCCACCTCGGCACCGGCAAAGGTGAAGCTGGCTGCCGACTGATTGGCAGCATTGATATTGGCTTGGTCCATGCTTGCACTATAGCCCGAGGGAGCTGACGTATCTTTCGTATTGGTGTCCGTAACGACTGATCCTGTATTCCCAAAACCGTCCGTCAAGGTCACCGACAGGGTAACGGTACCGTCTCCCAAACCGCTAAGGTCGATCCCCGTGATTTGATCAGTGGCCGTGGCAACGCTTCCTGATCCGGTCACATTTGTTCCTCCCCCGCTACTGGTGAAGGTATAAGCATAGTCAGCACCCACCTCTGCACCCGCAAAGGTAAAGCTGGCTGCCGTCTGATTGGCAGCATTGATATTGGCTTGGTCCATGCTTGCACTATAGCCCGAGGGAGCTGACGTGTCTTTCGTATTGGTGTCCGTAACGACTGATCCTGTATTCCCAAAACCGTCCGTCAAGGTCACCGACAGGGTAACGGTACCGTCTCCCAAACCGCTAAGATCGATCCCCGTGATTTGATCAGTGGCCGTGGCAACGCTTCCTGATCCGGTCACATTTGTTCCTCCCCCGCTACTGGTGAAGGTATAAGCATAGTCAGCACCCACCTCTGCACCCGCAAAGGTAAAGCTGGCTGCCGTCTGATTGGCAGCATTGATATTGGCTTGGTCAAATGTCACGCTATAGCCTGTCGGTGCGACCATATTGGCATCCTTGATCGTAAGGGTTACCTGCTGGGTACCACTCTCCACTGCATTGGTGGGTGTCTCCATATCGATAACGACCGTTTCATCCCCCTCTTCCACACCATCATGAAGGGAAGTCACCCGAACACTGTCCATCAACTCTCCTGGAGAGAGGGTTATCGTACTACCCGTGACAGCGTAATCCGTTCCTCCGCCTGTGGCGGTACCTGAGAAGCTCAATGGTACCGTCACCGTTACACCAGCGACATGGTCCAATTTTCCCCTCACATAAGCCTGTCCTCCTGCTTCATTGGTAATGGGATTCCAATAATCCAGCACTTCCAAGGTCGCATTGGGTGGAGGATCATCGTCCAATATCGTATAAGTCACCTGCTGGGTACCACTCTCCAATCCGCCAGTGACCGTATTGATATCGATGATGATCGTTTCATTCATCTCGTACAGGGCATCAGGGATATTGTTTAAGGTCACGCTACCCGTGGTGCTTCCGGCAGGAACCGTGATCGTTGTATTGCTCAGGCTATAATCTACCGAATTCGTCGCGGTCCCTCCAGTAGAAAGCCCTACGGTGGTGTTCATCCCATAACTATTGGATAGCGTCGCGGTTACGGTGGTCGCTGTGGCCAGGCTTTCATATTTGGAAGTGGGGCTTACACTGAGTGTCACCGTGGGCACCGGGGTTACGTTCAAAGTAGCGGTATAGTTTCCCGAGCTATTATCCGTGCCGTCATTTACTTCAAACTGAAAGGAAGTGTTGGTGCTACCGGCTTGGATATACTGCAAGTTTCCGGCATCCAAGCTGGCCTTGCTGATCTGCTGCCCCCCTACGACAGCTTCTCCCCCATCAAAGGTGTCGTCATTGTCCCCATCCAAAAAGAGGGTGCCGGTCCCCGCTACCGATTCGATCAGCACATGGTTCAAGGGGGTTCCATCAGCGTCCGAATAACCAAAATCCGAAGCAGCAAAAGTATAGACCAAATTTTCGTAAGGCCCATTCGATGCCGTGAAACTGGAAGCCGTTGGAGCAGTATTTGCGGTGGGAATACTATAAACAATATCATCCAAATCGACAGTAATATTCCCTCCGGAAATGGTAAAGCTTGTAATGTTGCTAAAGCCGGATTCAGAGGAAAAATCATAATTTTGCTCAACAGAATAGACTCCATTGGATGGAAAACTCTTGCTCCCCCCTTCGTTTGTTGAAAAAGTGATATTTGCATCTGCAATAATATCAAAGGATAAAGATTGGAGACTAAAAACCTGCCCAGATCCTAGACTTATGACAATACTGTTAATATTAAAACTACCTCCTTTGTCAAATTGAAGGGCATAATCTGCTGCTCCATCTTCAGACAATGAAAATGTTGAATTTGAAGTGGCATTTGTATAATTCGAACTTAATCCATTGATCTGATACCTGATACCATCGTTTGTAAAGTCCTTGCTGGTCACGTTAAATGCAGGATCGTCATCAAAGTTTTCCATAAACGTCTGCCCGTATAACTGATAGGAGCACATCAATCCGACGACAAAAAGCAACAGTGCTTTGAAGTATGTCAGTAGGTAAATATTCTTCATAATTTCTTTTGTTTCAGGGGCATTGTAAAGGGGAGGTAGATCAAATGGAGGCCTCATCACAGGAGCAAGCCCTGTCGGTATTTGAGCGGCATCCTCACAAACGGCTAAGGGCAGGGGAATCCCCCTGCCTCATCATCTTACATTGCGCTTCCATCAATTTCGTGGCGGGAAAATCCCCTGCACACAAATGATAAAACTGATGCAGGAATAGGGCTGGACATTGTTCACCGGGATATTCCCCCCTGTTCTCCCCGTCTCTGAAACTGTCTGGCTTCCAGCGTTCAGCGAGACACTTGGAGCTTCACTGTTAAACCCTTGTGCAGGTCTACCTGCTGCCATGGGTGCCGCTATGGTCGTGGCGCCATTGGTTCCTGGTATTTGCTCGGTAGCCTGTGCAGGACTTGCCTTGATCGAGACCGGAGCCAACGAGTGGCTGTGGGAAGGTAAGTTGGCCAAGGTAAGCGTATTGGTTTCTGCACCACCTTTTTGTCCCGGTCTATGATCGGACAATCCTGGTCCATGTCCAGGACCTACAGGCACCCTTCCCCTCAGGTCGGGCAGTGCAAAAGTCGTCCTACCGTCCCCTCCATAGGTGGTCCCCAATAAAGAAAACAGTGCGGAATATTGTGAAATTGCCAAAAGCTGGCCCTCGCAGTACATCCAGCCCCTTGGGGCAAAATTTCCTGCAAACATTTTTACGGTTGCCATGTACTCGTCCATTTTTTCGTTGTTTTAGTTCAAAAATTGATTTTCAGTAATCGCTATATGTCGTTAACCTTGGTCTTGATATTCCTGGTTGATCTTTTGGTAAAGTGCTTTCATTTCATCAATTACCTTGTCGTAGTTTTCCGAAAGTCGTTGAAGGTTCTGATGAATGGATCTATTGTCTATATCATTTTTCTTTCCAGCTTCCAAATCACTTTTTTGATGGTCCAGCTTGAATATTTGCGTTCTTAACGCTTCCATGCTCCCTAATAAAAGTTGCACGCGATCCGATTGGTACTTTTCAGGATCCTGCTGCAGCTCTCTTAGGAAACCATACCACGCCATGCTGTGTGCACAGCTTATACGGCTGTTCCGTACAGCCAGCGGACAAAAACCCCTTCGCTCCCAAGCATGTTGCTGCCCCTCTTGTTCGCTGCCCGCAGGTATAAACGCTTCATGGGCAAGCCCGCAATTACACACCTTGTACCTTAATAATTCCATATCCGAATGGCTGACAACGCTCCTGGAGCGTCGCTATATTAATCCTACAATTCATCCACTACATGCTACACTATACTCCTCTTTGAAAACAATCTCCCTTTTGGATCCTATGTTTTCATGCTTTGTCCCGACTTTGGAAACATAGACGACACTGGATCGGGGGCTTCCTGTACGCAGATTGATCGCTCCTCGCGGCCCGGTCACGTTTACCCGCTGCAAAGCCGGTAAAATACCGTTTGGTGAAGGGGAATGTCCTTTATGGCTGGGATTTCTCAGTAGCAAACCGATTTCATAGGCAAGCAGGGCATAGGGGGATGGAATGGTAGCAAAACACCGCTGAAAACGCTCCACAAATTCCAAATTAGCCTCGTTTTCAAGTTCACAAAACCAAGTGGATGCCGAAAATAGGGACTTGGTGCTGACCTCCAGGACTTGGATCATATCCGAGACATCGTGACAATAATCCATCAGGCGTTTTATGACAGGTCCAGTCTCCTTATCGCTTTCCAAAAGGCATGCAGGATTGTCCATCTTACTAAGACTGACACAAGACTGCTGGCCAAATAAGTCCCTTACAAAATTCGCCAGTACAAACTGACTGGATGATAAATCCAGGCTGTTGACCAAAATATGTGGCACCATATGGTTCCACGGATTTCCAGATGTGGCAATATTGATCACCACAACGGGACAGTGACAGTTCTGCAGGTTCTCCAAGATTCCCGGTTCCCTGTTTCCTTCCTGCACCGCCAATATCAGCGACACACCTGGTGTTGACTCAAGTCGCTCTAGGGCCACATTAAAATCTCCCTGTACAGTGGTATGGTAATATTGGACCATAAAGTCCACTTTATCTTGCCCATCACTGGCTATACCGATCCTCAGGCCGTTTTTGATTTCCTGTTCAACGCGGGAAGCCTGGCCTGAGAACGGTATGAACAATCCTACTTTCATCATCAAAAAAGCAACTTTTACTATCTATTTCTTTTTACTCATGTTGGTAAGGGCAAATTTGCATTATTATCAATCTCCCTGACAGCGCAAAAATCCCCATTCCCCAAACCGGGTAGAAATACGTGGTCATGCCTAACAAAAAACGGTAGTCCCCAAAAGAAAATGGCAGGAGATTATCCCCTGCCATCCTGTAATGAAAAATCAAACACCCACCTCGTCGGCAAGCACCCTTTCACGTACCAATTTCCCGTTGGTCTTATCCTTCAATTCGATTTTGGAATTGGAATAATATCCGATTTCAATGTCTTCGGTAGACTGCACGGAATTTTTGATTCCTCCCGATGACATCACCCCGCCGATTCCCAGGCTCCAGAAGTGATGACCTTTGTAGGTGGGGTTATAATTGATGGCCGTGTTGCCGATCAAGTAGGCATTGTACCGCAACCTCACCTTCATGACACCCCTGCTGGCAGAAAGTTCCGCTAGGATGGACTGCCCCGGGTCGAGCTCCACACTCACTCCTGCGGTGGATCCCACGGTAATGGACTTGGATTCCTGCCCTCCTACTCCCCAAGATTGGCTATAGGAAAGGGAGGTCTCCCCTCCACCGCCAGCACCGAGAAACTTCACGTCATAGCTAAACTTCTGGCCAATTGACAATGTTCCTCCTGTACTCCAATTGGAGCTGGTCGTATTGTTTACCGAATCGGAAATGGCGACGTTAAACGTCCCCTTTTTGCTGCTGTCATTGGTGAATTCCTGGGTCTTGACGATCACCGGTTCTGAGGTGATGCCCAAGATCTCTGCGCTCTGAACGACCAGCACCATCTGCACTTGGGGCCAACTGTATTTCTTGTACAAATCGCCCCATGGTGTCGGACTGTGCAGATAGGCATCGTTTGGAGATTTGCCAAAATAGGCCTTTACCGCATCCTTGAGCTGCTTATCGCCCAATCTAAAAGTGGTTCGCTCTTCGTCGGTGATGACGTGCTGGACCGTTCCACTTGCATTTACACTTGAAACGGACTGGTCATGTCCTGCAATAATACTAATGCTGATTCCCATGATGTTAAGAATTTAATGGTTAAAAAAAAACTTGGTAACGCTTACTCTTTTGAAGGGATTTTCGGCTTCCTCCCAGCTTACAAAGCTGCTGATGATCAATAGTATACAACCATCCGCAACACAACAAAGGTCTTGTTGTTGTTAAAAACACAGGCAAATGAAATTGCCTGTAACCGTTGGCGTGGTCTGTTCCCTTGTTACAAAATCCACTGTAGAACCGTGGCAAAAATGCCTGTCCATTAGCGTCAAATAGGGATCCTTTCTTTTCGTTGATTCAAAGGTCTGAAAAATCACCTTTGCACAACAGCGTAAAAATGGCCGGCTTTGCTTTTGGGTAAAAATACCTGCATGGGTTCTGGAGCATCTTTGGCCGAAAGGGCAATAATCATCAAAAAAATACACCGATAAACCTCTGAACACCGACTGCTCCAAGTGTCAGTCGTTCAGCGGATCGGTCAGGTCGGAAACATCGATAATCTCATGCTGGAGACCAAACACGATCAATCCCACCACATTTTTGGAATTGGTCTTGCTCAAAAGGTTATTGCGGTGTCCCTCCACGGTTCGCTCACTAAGAAAAAGCTTTTCGGCTATTTCCTGTGTCCTGTACTGTTGGCAGAGAAGCAATAGAATTTCCCTCTCACGTTTGGTAATAAATCCTGCATCAAACTCGGATGTACTGTTTTTCTTGGTCCTGTTATGAAAGTCTCCATTGATGATCTGCAGGATTTCGTTACTGTAGAAAAACCCCTTTTCCGCTACTTCCCCGACCACTTCCAGCATGGCTTCAGGACTGGCATCCTTGGTAATATAGCCTGAAGCTCCCAGGTTTAGCATATTGAGGATAAAGGCTTTGCCCTTATGGGTGGTCAGCGCGATCACCTTGACCTCAGGGTATTTTTTGGCCACGACCTTGGTGGTCTCCACACCATTCATTTCGGGCATTTTCAGGTCCATCAGGATGATATCGGGAAAATCGGCACCTCCTTCTGCTTCCACCAGCTTTTCGGTCAGTTCTACCCCATTTCCTACATCAAAAACCACCTCATAACTGCCGGTATGCTCCAACAAGTGGCCCAATGCCGCCCTAAAAAGCCGTTCATCATCAGCCAATGCTATGCGAATTTTCTGCTCCATCAAAATGATTTTTTAATCGTCAATATAAAACCTTTTCCCGCTTTGGAATCAATGGCCAAAACCCCTTCCATCATGGCTACTCGGTTTTGGATGTTCAGCATGCCAATACCGTCAGCGACCTCTTGATCGTCGAAGCCCTTTCCATTGTCCTGATAGCGATAGTCGATCCCCTTGGAATCTATCCGGATGTTGACAAAAACCTTGGAAGCTTCCGCATGCTTGACGGTATTGTTCAGCAGTTCCTGTGTAATCCTGTAGAGGATCAACCTGCCCTCTTGGTCCAACAGTCCATCTTGAATGAAAGCGTCCAGCTGTCCTTTTGGGCCATTTTCAGTCTTTGGGAGACTGTCCAGCAATTCTTCGATTCCTGCTTCCAGGCCAAACTTTTCCAAGACCACCGGAGAATAGGCATGGCTGAGTTCGCGCGTGCTGTCCACCACCTTTTCGGTAAGGGCCAATACATCGGGCAAGGGCCCATCACCTTCCCCTGCTTTGAGCTGGTGCAAGCTGAGCTTGATCGTGGTCAACTTGGAACCGATATCGTCGTGCAATGCATCCGACACCCTCCGGCGTTCTTCCTCTTGTGAGCGAATCACCGTATGCAACAGTTCCGTTTGGTGTTTGAGCTTCAGCTCGGCATTGCGCATCTTTTCCTGAATGACCTTCTTCCTGAAAAGCTCCAGCGAAACAATTACCACGACGGCCATGACCATCACCAAGCCTATGGCCAGCAAAATATACTTTACGAATTCCGTACTTTCCATAATTGGGCGAAATAGAATCCTTGGAAGACCATGAACAGGACCAGGTTAATGAACAACAGGGGCTTCCAGTCCAACTGGCTCAGCTTATCCCCCAACAGAAATACGATGGAGCTTCCACCGGCATAAATCATCATTCCGTAATGGAGCAGTTTATGCGTCATGGAACGGTCATTTAGGACACCATGTACCAAATAGAAAATGGACGTAAAGACAAATATCAGGTTCATGGCGAAGTACGAATACCCGCCAAAAACCTGTGCCAAGCTGCTCCATTTGGTGCTGTATTCCCATCCTGTCAATATTGCACAGAGGCCCAAAAAGGCCAAAAACCACCTTCTGGAAGGCCCGGAAGGCAAAATCTTCCAGTAATACAGCCCATAACCGATAAATTGCGCAGCAAAGTATACATGGAACAGCAATAGGTTACTGATACCGTTTCTGGCGAGGAAAAAACTCACCACCTGGACAAGGTAAACGATAAAGAAAGTAGCTGAAAAGATCCGGGTAGGCAGATTGGATCTTTGAAAGCATATGCCTCCAAAAATCACCACCAATGAAAACGAAATCAAATTCAGGTAGTTCAATACGCTAAACACACTCATGATCGATAGTTGTTGCCAGGTGGTAAACGTTTATAGGCTCAACAGTCCATCATCATCCATTTCCCCACAATCCGGCGGACAGGGCTTGGTAAAATCATACACAAACTGCCCCTGGGCTTCATTGGTCATGTCGTTTCCGTTTTCATCCACGCCCACGATCAGGAGCTTTTCCATGTCATTGTCATCAATGCCCAAATAGGTACGGACATTGGTCGCACCGATTTCAGCAATGACCTCTTGCAGGTCTATCATCGGCACCAAAAAACCATTGACAGGGGTCTTTTTGTTGTAGTCTTTCTCCATTTTCTTCCACCGCTGCATCCATTTCTTTGCAGTTGCCTTAGGAATAGTATTTTTCATAGTTTAGTTTGTTAAATTAATGTTGTCAAACTTAGGTAGGGGGTGAATATATATTGCAAGCTAATCCTAAATAAAGGATATTCAAAGCAAGTTTAGGTAATTATAAAATATTATCTTCTTGCATTTACGAACAAATTTCTTCCGTTAGTTTACTTAAATACTGACATCAATGGCAAAAGGCCATCCGCCCATGCATGAAATTTTTACCAATGACAATTTGGTACAATTGGACGAATATATTATAAAATAAATGCCCAATCCCTTCAACATATCTTGTTAATATAGTGTCAACCTCCGCCAATATGCCACAACCTCCCTTAGCGGATAATAATTACCTTTATGCATGCAAATAAATGCTCCAACTACGGACATTTCATTGGACAAAAACACTGTGGAAAATTGATGGATATGACAAAAGCAAACCGGATACCTGCATTAATTATTCTGCTCCTCTGCTGCTTGCCCGCATTCACGTGGGCGCAAAGCGGAGACCAAATCCTCGATGGCATAGGGGAAACTGACTTGATCGCCCGCTACCGCTTGGACAAAGATGCCAAGGACTGGTCACGAAACAACCTCCATGCCCAGCTAAAAGGACATGGAACCTCTTTTGTCAAAGATGAAACGTTCAGCAGTGTACTTGCCCTTTCAGGAGAAAAAGGTGCTTTTGTTTCCATTCCACCAGAGACCCTAAGAGGCTTGGAATCCATGAGCATTTCCTGTTGGGTATTCCTCATGGAAAACGCGCCGGGACAATTGCTGTTCAATATCGGCAGCGAAACCGAAAACCGCCTGCTGATGGCGCCCTCGGGAACCGAAGATGGCAAAACGGCCCTCGCCCTGCTCACCACCCCTTCCGGAAAAAAATATGTCCTCGAAGGCAAGCCCTTGGAAACAGGAAAATGGCATCACCTCACCTTGGTGCTGGACATCCCCGATAAAGTCGCCCGCTATTACCTCAATGGCGAAAAAACAGCTGAAATCACGGCACCTTTAGACCTGACCAGCTTATTTGAAAGTACTCCTTCCCCATCTTTCGTTACGATCGGAAAACCCGCTTCTCCGGACGATCCCTACCTAAAGGCCAAACTGCATGATTTCAGGATTTACCGGACCCCGCTAACCGCCGGGCAGGTGGCTAACATCCACCGGAACGCCTTGCAAGGTGAAGGGGAAAGCAGGGTGAATGAGCAAAAGCAACCGGAGGATGACCTGCAGGTATTTGCAGAAGGCCACCCCCAACTGTACAGCGAATACCTGACCGGAGTAGATGATGTGCAAGTAGCCACCGAAACGGGGCACCTCCCACGACTTCCCCGCTATGTAAACGGTACGTACCGCGATGGGATCAACGGCCCCAAAGTACGGGTCATTTGGCCGGCTCCAAAAGACAATCACCAGGTGCAGGAACCTGGTAAATATACTGTCAAAGGTAAAATCGCGGGGTCTTCCATTGTCCCTGTCGCCACAGTGACGATCAAAGAAAAGGTAGATGAAGCTGTCCCGGAGCAAAGCTTGGAAGCATTCGGGCTGGACGCGGTAAGCCTGGAAACGGATATCCATGGCCATTCCTCTAAATTCATCGAAAACCGCGACAAGTTCATCAGCACCTTGGCCGGCACCAATCCGGACGATTTCCTGTACATGTTCCGAAACGCCTTTGGCCAGGAGCAGCCTGCTGGAGCGGTTCCCTTGGGCGTGTGGGACAGCCAGGAAACCAAATTGCGCGGCCATGCCACGGGGCACTATTTGACGGCCATTGCCCAGGCCTACGCCAGTACCGGCTATGACACTGCCCTGCAGGCCAACTTTGCCGACAAAATGGCCTATATGGTCAACACCCTATATAATTTGTCCCAAATGGCAGGAAAACCATCCGCCGAGGCAGATGGCCATAACGCGGACCCTACGGCAGTTCCCATGGGACCTGGCAAGGATTTCTATGACTCCGACCTTAGCGAAGAGGGCATTCGTACCGATTATTGGAATTGGGGCGAGGGATATATCAGTGCCTATCCTCCTGACCAATTCATCATGCTCGAGCATGGCGCCAAATATGGTGGACAAAAAGACCAAGTGTGGGCACCTTACTACACCCTCCACAAGATCTTGGCAGGGTTAATGGATATCTATGAAGTAAGTGGAAACGAAAAAGCCCTCTCCGTGGCCAAAGGCATGGGCACTTGGGTAGCCGCTCGACTGGACAAACTGCCCACCAGCACCCTGATCAGCATGTGGAACACGTATATTGCCGGGGAGTTTGGTGGGATGAACGAAGCGATGGCCAGACTGTACCGAATCACCGGCAGCTCCCGGTATTTGGCGGCAGCAAAATTATTCGACAACATCACCGTATTCTATGGAAATGCGGACCATGACCATGGACTGGCCAAAAATGTGGACACCTTCCGTGGCCTGCATGCCAATCAGCACATTCCCCAGATCATGGGCGCTTTGGAAATGTACCGGGACACCGAATCTGCCCCCTACTTTCATATCGCCGACAACTTCTGGCATATTGCCACCAATGATTATATGTACAGTATTGGAGGGGTTGCGGGTGCCCGGACCCCTGCGAATGCAGAGTGTTTCACCACCGAGCCGGCAACCCTCTATGAATTTGGTTTCTCGGCCGGTGGACAAAATGAGACCTGTGCCACCTACAACATGCTCAAACTTAGCAGAAACCTGTTTTTATTCCAGCAGGACCCTGCCTATATGGATTATTATGAACGGGGACTTTACAACCATATCCTGGCCTCGGTCGCCAAGGACAGCCCTGCCAACACCTACCATGTTCCCCTCAGGCCGGGTTCGATCAAGCAATTTGGAAACCCCAAAATGAAAGGCTTCACCTGCTGCAACGGAACAGCCATTGAAAGCAGCACCAAACTCCAAAACAGCATTTATTTCAAAAGTGTCGATGACCAAAGCCTTTATGTCAACTTATTTGTTCCCTCTACCCTGCATTGGAAAGAAAGAAACCTGACCATCGTCCAGTCTACTGCCTTTCCCAAGGAAGACCATACCCGCCTGACCGTACAGGGCAAAGGGAAGTTTGTTCTCAAGATTAGGGTACCCCAATGGGCCACCGAAGGCATCAAGGTATCCATCAACGGCAAACCAGCACAGGTCGATGCTGTCCCAGGAACCTACGCCACCATCCAACGTAAGTGGAAAAATGGCGACACCATTGACATCAACATCCCCTTCCAATTCCACTTGGAACCTGTCATGGACCAGCAAAACATTGCCAGCCTATTTTATGGTCCCGTATTGCTGGCCGCCCAGGAAGAGGAGCCACGAAAGGAATGGCGGAAAGTAACCCTGAATGCCAAAAATATCGGAGCCACCATCAATGGAAATCCGGAAGCATTGGAATTTACCATCGACGGGGTGACCTACAAACCTTTCTATGAAACCTATGGACGACATTCGGTCTACCTGGACGTCACCTTAGAAGATTAATTAAATGGAAAAAAACAAAAAAAGAAGGGCTCGAAACCCTTCTTTTTTTGTCATATCCTGTGGTGATTGGTCAAACCATGGGCCTGCATGGCCGCCCAGGTGCCGCATTACTCTATTTTAATGCTCAGCCCCTGGATGGTCTGCCAGCCCTCCTGATCGGTCACGCGGATCATAAAATGGTAATCCCCAGGATCGATATCCTCAGGAATATCTATTTCTGCAGTACCTTCATATTCGTTCAGGCCTGAAGGAATCTGGTAGGTCTGAATAAAAAGCATTGGATTCACCGGAGCCTTGACCGGTTCTTCCTCGCAGTCATTGACCTCGGTACTGTGGGTATGATGGTCAAAATTATGGTGGATATCCACGCTGAATCCTCCCAGTTCCACATTATCCCTGAACAATGCCCTGAACTGCACAGTGGATCCCCGCTCCAAGACACTGCACTGAAGTGGGAAAGAGGAATCGGTTACGATGATCTCCGGATATTCGGTATCAATAACGGGCTTTTCCCCGTCGCCACAAGCTGAAAACAGCAGCGCCATCAGCAAGATGTACCAGTTTTTTTTCATAATATATTGTCCTAATGTTTAAAATTCATACTTCAATGAAAGGCTGATGTTCCTGCCCGCTTCGGGCAAACTGATCAGCCGATAAAAGCTGGTGTGATTCAGGTAACGGGTATTGAGCAGGTTCTGCACCTGAAGGTCCGCTTGAATAGGCTGTTGAAACACCTTGACCTTGGCCCCTGCCCTGAGATGCACCAACTGATAGCCCTCCGTCACTTTTTCTGGTGGTACGATATTGGCCTGTCTGGCCGTCGCCCGTAAGTCCACGGCGAAATAAGGGCTGAAAAAGCTCTCCGTGCCCAATGGCTGGTAGGTAATATTTACGATACCGGAAGGAGGCGGCGAAAAAGGAAGGGTATACCCCCGTTTTGCCCCTGACTGCTGCTCACTGTACACATACTCCCCAATAAGCTCTGCACTCCATTGTGGAGTAAACCGGTAAACGGCATTGAACTCAGCCCCATAGCGCAGTACTTCGGCTTGCGTATAGTTGAAAACCTGGTTCCCGGCCCCGTAAAGGATATCCAATTCAGCAGTGGGGTTCAGGTAAATATAATTTGAGAAATAATTGAGAAAAGGGCTAAAGGCCACTTGCCAGTTTTCTTTTTTCAGCTCGGCCTCCACGTCCAACTGGAGAGATCGCTCCGGATCCAGATCAGGATTGCCCTTTTCATAGCGAAAATAATGATAATTCACGCCATTGGCTGCCAGCTCCTTGGCGATGGGCATGCGAAAGCTTGTCCCCAGGTTGCCTTTGAGGCTCAGGTCTCCCGGCAGGAAATTAACCCCTACTGACCAAACGAAACTGTCAAAATCCCTGCGAAAATCCGATGATCGGTATAAATAATCCGATGGAGCTGCCTGATCGGCATGCTCTACACTTGGGAACCAATCTTGGTACGCTTCCACATGAATACGACTGTGATCATAGCGCAAGGCCGCCGTCAGCTTCCACAAGGGACTGACACTGAATTTCTCAATGGCAAACACCCCATAACTGTACTGTTGGAATGCAGGAATCAAAAACCCCCAACCTCCAATGGTATTATCCTGATATTCTCCACTGGCACCTAACATGATTTGGTGCTTGTCCAAGAACCACTCGTCCTTGAGGTTTAGCGAAAATACATGCTTGTCAAATGCCCGTTCCTGTGAGGAAGGATAAGGCATCTCCGCCGGATATAGCGGCGGCATATAACCGTGGTTCACGTATTGGCTCCATTCCTTGCGGTCATTCCGTTGATAGGCCAAGTCCAATTGAATGAACTGCTTTCCGGCCGCATAGCTGGCCCGGTTGATGACCTTGGTATGGGTTACTTCCTGATAAGGGAGCAGAATATCCCTACTGGACCGATCGTGGACAGCAGCATCCACCTGTCGGGGCTCCAACCCGTGGGCATTGGCAAAAAAACCGGACCTTGTACGCACGCGGCTAACCGTCAAGGCATTTCTGAAGTGCTTCCCCAGGTACCCTATCCTGCCCGAAAAATCCAATTCCCGCCCTGCGGTATTCCGTACATCCCCTTGGTGCAGGGCCACGCCGAAATCATATACAAAGACAGAGTCCACGGGCACGTTGAAGTCGCCATAATCGGCCAAGGTAAACCGGCCCTCGACAAACCAGTTGTCCTTTCGTGCGGTAACATTTGCCGAACCACCTATCCAGCCGTTATTGGACCTTCCGCCCAATTCAACAGAACCGCCGACCCCTTCCTCGGCTGGCGGCAATTTATCCCGGATATCGATCACTCCGGCGATGGCATCAGAACCGTACTTAAAGGAGGCAGGCCCTTTGATGATCATGACCTGTTCAGCAGCATATTGGTCCACCTCCAATCCATGGTCTGCCCCCCATTGCTGGCCTTCGTGCTTGACCCCGTTTTCGACGACCATCACTTGGTTAAACCCCAAACCGCGGATCAGTGGCTTGGAGGCTCCCGAACCTATCCCGATGGTACTGATCCCGGGCACACGCTCCAGGGATTTCATCAGGCTTCCTCCTCGGTTTTCACGGATAAAATCCTGCCTGACCAATGCCACGCTATTGGAGATTTCCCTTTTGACCATCGCGGCCTGATCGACCACCACTACTTCGTCCAAGTCCTGGTATTCCGAAGCAGTATCCTGCTTGGACAACTTGGTCGTGTCCTGTCCCATCATGGGGAACCCGTTGTGGGCGAGGGCCGGTGATGTCCCGTAGAACAAACCTCCAGCGATGCACAGGAAGAAAATTAAGCGTATTGGAAAGGTCATGAAGCTATAAATGCAATTGAATTGCAAATATACAAACAATAACCCTTGAAACAATGTTGCACAAAAGAATCTAATGGTCCGCAGGATGTCGTTCTTATTTTTTATCCGACCAAAAAAAATGTAACGACCTTAAATAATCCCTTCTGGATCCGTGTTTTACATGATATTGTCAGCCCTGAACCATTTCACCTAACGGATAAAATTTTCCACCTGACTTGATTTTGCAACATTATTGCATCATATTTGCGCAACAAAGTTGCAAAAACACATCTAATGTAACCAGGATTTCAATACCCCTGTTAGCAGTAGTCATAAATCAATTTCAATAATTCTTAACATCATGAACAAATTAAAACACATCTTTCTGATTACCCTATTAGGGTTGGTACTGTTCTCCTGCCAGGATGACGAAGACCAAACTTTTAATGCCCCAGTTATCTCCGATTTTGAATTTGGAGAAGGTAGCTCCCATTCCTCAGAACCAGTGGCCTACCGGGGCGGTGACCTCCACATGGAAGCCAATATACAGGCAGAAGTGAACGTCACCTCTATTACCGTTACCATTCATGGTCATGACCTGGAAGTAGGCGAAGGGGAAACCGAATGGGACTTTTCCCAAACCTATACCGATGATAAGTACATGGTCAAAAACCCTACCTTCCACGAGCACATAGACATCCCGGCCACTGCGCCCGTTGGGGAGTACCATGTAGTACTGGAAGTAACGGACGAAGCTGGAAACACCACTGAAGAAGAAGGACACTTGGAGATCATGTCTCCTGTGACCATCAGTGAATTCCACATGGACGAAAGCGTAGTTAGGGGATCAGATTTCCATGTAGATTTCATGATTGAAGCGATCCACGGTATCCATATGGTTTCAGTAGACATCCATGCCCATGGCCTTACCCCAGGTGAAGGTGAAGCAGAATGGCACTTTGACCAAGTATTTGAGGAAGGATATCATGGCCTTACCGAAGCGGAATTCCACGAACATATAGAGGTGCCTTCCACTGCTCCTGCAGGTGAATACCATGTGGTATTCAGTGTTGAAGATGAAGAAGGTAACATCCAGGAATACGACACCCACCTCGATGTAACGGCCAACTGATCTGAACAAAAACGATAATCTCATCCTAAAGAGGCTGTCTCAGAAATAAATCATCCGTCATCACGAGCGGAGTGAAGTGATCTCGATGTGCTTTCATTACACGTATGACGAGATTGCTTCTTCCGATATCCATCGGAATCGCAATGACGAGGAATTATGAGACAACCTCTTTTTTTATGTTTCGTCTTAGCCATCAGCCTTTGGCCGAAGCCCCGTACAATTTCTGTATTTTTTCCTTGAGGAGATCGGTATTGATCATCAGCACCGAAATGGCCACGAGCAGCACCATGAACCAGCCCCCCACCAGGTTTAGGCGTGTAAAAAAGCCTACCCACGAAAGCTGGACGGTCATCAGCTCTTTGTACAGCATGATGGCGACACTGGCCAGGTACCCGAAAGCATCTGCGATATAGAACAGGAACCCCACGGTGCCCTTATATTTCAGTACGGCTACAAACCGCTCAAAAATCAAGCAATGAAATAAAATATAGGGCAGGTAAACACAAAACCCCGAGCTGATCATCCAAGTGATCGACCCAACAAGGCCTTGGTCAAAAAGCAAAGTGGTCAGGACCATCAGCCCACCACTGACCAACGTCAATACCATGCCAAGGTTAAAGGCTTTCTTATTATCCAAAACCAAGATCCCCAAGGCCGATATCAGCAGCACCACCAGTGCGATAGGCACCTCAGTGAGGGTAATCAGTTCTGGATTGCCCTTCATTCCCAGCTCTGCCCAAAACTCGACAATAAAATTGTCCCGAAAATCCCTAACGACCGTGAGCACCACATACATCAGTACCAATCCCAAAAAAGCCCAGCCATGTCGGTTTAAGAAGTCGCGTCTATCGGCTTTTTTCATGGGCCTTCGCTCGGTTCTGAGCTGCCTGTCCTCTTCACTTGGTCCTTTACAGCGGTCCAGTCCATAAACGGCCGCTACAAACCACGGAAAAAACACCAATCCGGTCACCAAGGGCATCCAGCCCTCCGCCACACCAAAGTCCTGCATCATCCATATCCCGGTGGATTTGATCAAACCGGTGCTGAAAATAAAAGTGGCGCTCAACCCGGCCACAAGCAGTTCCGAATTTTTCCTTCCCTCCAGATAGACCAGCACCAGTCCAAATACCATCCCCAAGGGAAGGCCGTTCAGAAACATCATCAGTGGTTTGATGACAGGAGGTGCCACGGCAAACCCGACCAATGCCAGTAATCCAAATCCCACCAAACCTATCAGGGTCAGCATTCTACGACCCGCCGGCAGGGCCGAAACCACCCGAATTCCTAAAAATTTGGAGAGCATATAGCCCAACACCTGACTAATGATCAAAATGGTCTTGAAATGAAAATCATTCATCATTTCCACTCCCTCAAATTGTCCTGCCAAAAAGGACTTACGGACGGCATACATTCCGGTATAGGCCAAAAAGGCGGTTCCTATTAAGGTTAGGTCCGTTTTGGAAATGGATACATTGCTTAATTTGGCCATGAGTTCTGATCGTTTCACCCAAAGGTAGTCTTAGGGCTATCCATAGCCTTTCCCTATCCGGTTATCAATACGTTAATATTTCATTAACAGAAATTAATTTTCCTGTGAAGAAAATAATATCGACCTTTGAAGCCGTATCCAATGATTGGTAAAACGAAAAACACCTTATGGAACAAGCCGCTTACCTGACCACTTGGATCGGATCCAAGATCAAAGACATACGGAAATCCCATAAATTGAAACTGGGGGACTTGGCTGATAAAAGTGGCATCAGCATCGCCATGCTGAGCAAGATCGAAAATGGCCGGGTTTTCCCTACCTTGCCCTCACTGATCCAAGTCCTGGACACCCTTGATGTAGACCTCAACGAGTTCTTTGCCGACCTCAAGGCCAACAATGAATTTCCCGGGTATATTTTCAAGAAGCGGGAGGAATATACCGCTATCAAAAAAGAAGAAGAGGCGGTTGGATTCCACTACCAATTTATCCTCAACCATAAAATAGAACGTTCGTCCATGGAAATTTCCCTGCTGACGGTCAAGCCCAATGCCCAACGGGCTCCGGTGGCTTCCGATGGATTCGAATACCTATATCTGGTAAAGGGATCCATACAATATCAGCTTGGAGAAAACACCTTTGACATGGAGGAAGGGGATTCGCTCTTCTTTGACGGAAACATTCCCCATGTCCCCATCAACAGCACCCAAGTAGATGCCATGCTCTTGGTCATTTATTTTATCGCACTGCACTAAGTTCCTGAACCGATGAACGCAAGCCCCGCCAAAGCCATGCTCTTCACTGCAGCCAACACTCCTTTCTCTTCCTTGTCCGTGGCATTCCCTTCCCTACAAAAGGGTGAAATATTGGTCAGAAACCTCTATGCGACCATTTGTGCCAGCGACCTGCATACGTTTCACGGTCGCAGAAAGTCCTGTCACCACAGTGTCCTGGGCCATGAAATTGTCGGCAGGATTGAAGCATTGGCCGAGGAAGGCGCGAAGGATTATCACGGCAGGCCTTTAGAAAAGGGTGACCGGATTACTTGGTCTGTCTATGCCCATGATCCGGCGTCCCCTACTTCCCTAAAAGGGTTTCCGCAAAAGTCCGAGGACCTGTACAAGTATGGGCACGAACAGATCGACGATCATTACCAACTGAATGGAGGATTTTCCACGCATTGCCATTTGAGAAAAGGCACCAGCCTATTTAAGCTTCCCGAAGCGCTTACCGACCGGGAGGCTGCCCCGCTAAACTGTACCCACGCCACCATAGCAGGTGCCATGCGCCTAGCTGGTAGCCTATCGGGAAAGACCGTATTGGTCAATGGAGCTGGAATGCTGGGACTTTCTGCCTGTGCCATGGCGAAGGAAAAGGGCGCCTCCCACGTCTGGGCATGTGACCTCTCCATCGAAAAGGCAACGCACGCCAAGGCATTTGGTGCAGACACGGCCTTTGAAGCGGAAAGCAAGGATGTCCCTCACCGGATCTTTGGGCCGGACAAGGCCGATATCATCATCGAAACGTCCGGTATGCCCGAAGCCATGGAAAATTGCCTCCACATGCTTGGAATTGGCGGGACCATCATTTTGGTAGGCGCAGTATTTCCACAAAGAAACCTCTCGATCAATGCGGAATTCCTGGTCCGGAACCTCTTGACCATAAAAGGCCTGCACAACTATATCCCCGAGGATTTGGCTACAGCCATTTCGTTTCTCACCAAGGCCAAAGCCAAGTATCCCTTCGATAGCCTGGTCGGAAGGGAATTCTCCTTGGAGCAGCTGGACAGTGCATTTGAAGCGGGAAGCCACGGGAAATATTACCGAGTAGGCGTCAAACCTTAAAAACGAACAAAAAATGTATGACCTCATTGTAATCGGCGGCGGGGTATTAGGGGCTTTTCATGCCTACCATGCCTTGGAAGCTGGCCTTAAGGTAGCCTTGATAGAAAAGGACAAAGCCCCTCAAGATGCCACTACCCGTAATTTTGGGCAGGTGGTTCCCTCCGGCATGAACGGCAAATGGCAAAAGTTTGGACGTGAAAGCCTGCGCATCTACCAAAAACTACAGACACATTTTGACCTTTCCGTCAGGCAAAATGGAACGGTTTACCTTGCCTCGGACGAGGAAGAAATGCAGCTTATCGAAGAGCTCCACACCATCAATGGGCAAAACTGCTATCCTTCCCAACTGCTGGGCAAGCAGGCCTGTGTGGAGAAATACCCCGGACTGAAAACCGGCTACGTAAAAGGCGGGCTGTTTTTTCCTGATGAGGTGACTGTGGAGCCGCGCATCATGATCCACCGCTTGTTGGAATTTTTAAAATCAGAAAAAGGGCTCACGGTACTCCCCTCCACCACCGTCAAAGCCTGCGAACATGCCGGCAGCCACGTCAACGTAGAAACCGCCTGCGGCACCAAACTTTCCGCCGGAAAGGTGATCATCTGTAACGGCCGTGAATTCAAATTGCTCTATCCAGGCCTCTTCGCCAAAAGTGACCTTCAGGTCTCAAAACTCCAAATGATGCAGACCAAACCACAGGGAAAGGGATACCGGTTGCCCGGGTCCATCCTTACCGGGCTCTCTATTCGTCGCTATGAAGCTTTTGCAGAATGTCCGTCCTATGCTTCCATCAAAAGCCGTGAAGCCAAACAATCTCCCGAAAAGCAATGGGGCATCCACATCCTCTTCAAGCAGGCGGTGGATGGATCGGTAATTTTGGGTGACAGCCATCAGTATGCCGACGCCAAGGACATCGATGACCTGGGGCATGACCTGGACATGGACATTGATAATTTTATGGTCAAAAAAGCCCAAGAAATCATCGAGCTGCCCACGTATCAAATTGCCCGTCGCTGGTTTGGGATGTACGCCCAATGTAAGGAGAAAGACCTCTTTCAGGAAACCATCGACAAGGACATCCATATTGTCACGGGAATTGGCGGCAAAGGGATGACCGGCAGTGCGGGCTTTGCCCAGGAAAATATTCGGAACATCTTTAATTTGTGAACATGAAAAACATCAAACTTGCCGTCCTCGACATGGCCGGAACCACCGTGGATGAAAATAACGTGGTGTACAAAACGGTCCAAAAAGTAATCAACGACAAAGGGTTTAACCTATCGTTAGCAGAAATATTGGCCCATGGGGCTGGCAAAGAGAAGCACCAGGCCATTATCGATGTTCTCCGGGAATGCACCGACGCCACGGACATCACGACCATTGCTGCCAGCGCTTTTGAAAACTTCAAACCGGAGCTGGAGCACGCCTATGAACAGCTGGATGTCAAGTCATTTGATGGGGTACAAGCGGCCATAACCAGTCTCCGAAAAAGGGGGATTTATGTCGTACTGAACACCGGGTACAATACCCAAACGGCCACCTCCCTCCTGGGCAAACTCGGCTGGGAAATCGGCAAGGACATCGATGGCCTGATCACGTCAGATGATGTCACCAATGGAAGGCCTGCGCCTGACATGATCTTCAAAGCCATGGAGCTATGCCAGGTGACCGATCCCAAAACCGTCCTCAAAGCGGGCGATTCGACCATCGACATTGAAGAGGGCAAAAGGGCCGGGTGTGGTCTTACGGTCGGGGTCCTCACCGGAGCCCAAACCGCCAAACAACTGGAAAAGGCACAGCCTGACCATATTCTTTCCAGTGTCGCAGAATTGGGCAAGATTTGCTGATTTCAGGAGGTTCAGCCCACATTTTAAACATCAATGGCTTTCGGTCCATTCTTGTCAACAAATTGGTAAGTCACTGTTTACACCAACTTCCAATCCGGATCACTGTCCCTACTGAATGGAGCTACGACTGAACCTCCCACCGTAACCCTATTTACAGCCCCTGAAAAATTGAAAATCATTGTTTTACCCAACAAACACTTAACATAACCCTGCATTTAGCGATCACCCCTGAACCCGGTTTGTGCATTAGGAATCGTAGTGAGAGTTGAAAGTGCAAGAAAATCAGTTCGTTTGGAGGTTTAAGCATAGCATCGCTGCGGCTACCCCGAAAACTATAGCGAAGCGGCTGATTTTAAAGCAACTTCAGCTTGTAATACTTGTGCACCGTGGTGAAGATAAGCTAATGCATATTACGGGTTGAACAGCATAAAAACTGAAATGGATTCCTCTCAACCTCAAATCAAAATTGACTTTTTCTTGAACGATTTCTTTCGGGGAATCTCTAAAGGCCCGGATCCAGGACTGTTCTGTCCTAAGACAATGGAGGTCTGGCACACATCCAATGACAGGACAGATTATCCTTTCTTACCCCTGCTTTCTGATGTAGGCATGGGAAGCCGGACCACCAAATAAGGTAATAACCTCTTCTGGCTTGTCGCTGAAAAATTCATCCACTGCCAATCCCACTCCCGGGTTGATCTGATGAAGTTTATGGATCCGGCTCAGTTCATCCGCCATTTCTGGGTCAAAATAGTCCATAAAAACACCAATTCCTCCTGGGGTCAACCGTGGATACACCTCGGCCAAACACGCCAACACTATTTTTTTGTGCAGCATCGGATCATCTCCACACCCACAATCAATATGGACAAAGGCGATGTTTTCGGGCAGCTGGCCGGACAGGGTGTCCTGGAAATACCCCTTATGGATTTCAGGACAGGTTAGACCGGCGGCAACAAAATTTTCTTTCAACAAGGAAAGCACATCAACTGTTTCGGTAAATTTGATCTCAAAACTGTCAAAGACATGTAACCTTTTCCCATATCCAAACAGGGCATTCACCTTTTGAAAAAGCAAAGCACACTGCCCTGTAAATGTGCCCACTTCCACCAGTTCTCCTTCCACCTCGTCCTGAAACACCCGTGTCAACAGGTGGAAAAAATTTATCCTTTGCTCCACGCTGCACATGTCGCGCATGGTGTCAAAATGGTGGTCCAGACGGAGTCCGACTTTTTTGAGGACCTTATTGGTCAGCACCAGGGATGGGGAAACCGCTTCCCTTCTGCTAAAAGGGGGATGGTTAATAAATAGGTTATCCATAAGTTTTGGGTTTATTTCGATTAGCTACTGCTTGGGTGATGATATCGAAAACCTGAGGCGTGTCAAATAAAAGGGTGTTCAATAAGTTACCACTTTATTCCATTTTTCACAATCATATGCCTAAAAAACAGGGCAGCACCAATATTGGCGATATTTTTTTGAGCTAAAAAAAAGGAAGCGGGAACGAAATGTCCCCGCTTTCCAAGAATTAATAATTAGGATTCTGTTCAGCCAAATCCGGCCCCACCATGTCCAAATAGGTTTGGGGGATGGGGAAGTATTCATGCTTTCCGGCCACAAAAGTCGCATTGACCAAATGTGACCTGATCTGTTTCTCCTCTTCCAAGTAGTGGTTCATGGTTTCAGCGGCCACGCCCCAGCGAACCAGGTCAAAGAACCGGTGGCCTTCCATGGCCAGCTCCAACCTTCTCTCCAAGCGCACCAGCTCTTGTGCCTGTGCTGCATCTGTCCAAGGCTCGTCATACATGGCCACCCGGTAATTATCGGCAGGCTGATCGCTGTCCAGTTGGGTCACCACTTGACTTCCGGCTGCACGGCCCCTGACTTCATTGACCGTGGCCCTGGCTCCTTCGAGATCGCCCAAGGCCACCTGTGCTTCGGCCTTCCAAAGCAACAAGTCAGCATAGCGGATGATATAGTAGTTCAAGGCACTGATATAAGGCCAAGTGGGCGTCTGCAAATCCGACAAGGCGGAAACGATCCGCTTTTTGGGCGCAAAAGGACCATAAGTAGCCAAATCACGAGCCCAAGAAGCTTCATAAAGGATGTCCAGGTCCAAGTAAGGGATTCCAGGCCTTCCCACCGTATGGTCAAGACGAGGATCCAAGAAGTCTCCTTCAGCCAGCTGATCCCCCAAGACGGGCATGCCCTCGGCATTGGTCTCAAAAGCATTGATCAGGTTCTGGCTGGGCCGGTGGAAACCGTACTGGTTATAATACGGTCCTCCCGGTGCAGAGAGCCGGTCACCGATACTCCCGTTATAGTTGCTGGGTTCGCCATCGTTTACGGAGTGCTGTACAGCAAAAATAATCTCTTCACTGTTGTCATTTTCCGGTAAAAAAACATCACGAAAGTGCGGCAAGAGTGCATACTTTCCTGAAGCGATCACTTCATTGGCCGCATCCAGACAAGCCTGCCATTTCTCCTGAAAGGCATAGGTCTTTGCCAAATAGGCCTTAGCGGCAAACTTATCGGGGCGACCTGCATCGGCTTGGTCTGCTGGCAGCATCTCAAAAGCCGCATTGAAGTCCTCCTCTATCTTGCTCCACAGCTCTTCATCGGTCAAGGCGATGTTTCCCACATAATAATCATCCACCGTCTCGGCCTGCTCATCGATGTAAGGGACGTTGTGGTATATTTTCTTCAGCTCAAAATAGAAATGTCCCCTCAAAAACCGAAGCTCTCCCTCACGGGACTGCTTGAGGTCAGCATCGAATGATTCACTGTTCTGCAGTAACCTAAGGGCATAATTGGCCCTTTTCACACCTTCATACAGCGCCAGCCATTTCCGGTTGACATCCGTAATGGTCGGGTTGGTATTGAAGATTTCCATTTGGTGGATCTGGTTTTGATCCCCGGTTCCGCCACCACCTTTGTAGGCATCATCGGAGATGGCATCCCCAAAGCTCCAATTGGAGGCGGGGCTGTTAAAGGCACTGGAGGCACCATCAAACTGGCCGTTCAAGATACTGTAAGAGGCGATGATGGCCCGCTCAATATTTTCCGGTTTGTTCATCTCATCGGGAGCCACTTCTCCGTAAGGCACTTCTTCCAGGTAATTGGAATCGCAGGCAGAAGTTCCCAACATCACAGCTGCCAATGCCAGGAATGTTATATTTTTTATTGGTATGAATTTCATGGTGTCGTCAAGTTAAAATTTCACATTAAACCCAAGTGTAAACGTTCTGGATGGGGGATACACGCCCCTGTCCACGCCAATATCCAGGTTTCGGTTATTGGAAGAGTAGTTTTGCAGGCCAATCTCCGGAGTCATGCCCGAATAACTGGTAATGGTAAACACATTGGAGGCCTGTCCATAAACCCTCAGCTCCATTCCGCCCAGCATGCTTTGGGGAAAGGAATACCCCACTTGAAGGTTGTTCAACTTGAAGTAGCTGGCATTTTCGAGGTAATAAGACGATGGTCGGATATTCTCGTTTTCGTCATCGAGTGAAAGTCTTGGAATGTCGGTGTCGGTATTTTCCGGTGTCCACGCATCCAGCACCTCATTGGATTTATTATAAGCTGACTGGTTAAAGAACAAGGTCTTGTACTTGGTCAGGTTATAGATTTGCTGACCAAATGCCCCGTTAAAAAACAAGGCAAGGTCAAAGCCCTTGTAGTAGAAGTTGGTCGTAAAGCCAATGATGGCCTTTGGATGGGGCGAGCCAATGGCCGTCCGGTCATTGGCGTCCAAAACGCCATCGCCATTGATGTCCTTGAACCGTAGGTCTCCGGGCTGTGCCTCTGGCTGGATGCCGTGGGCGGCCACTTCCTCGTCGGACTGGAAGATCCCCATGGACTCATAGCCAAAAAAGGTTCCGATCGGCTGCCCCACGATGGTCCTGGAGATCTCTTGGCCAAAATTCACACTGTGCAGGGACGATCCGGGAATCCCCAAGTAATCGATCCCGTCGGCCAGTTCCAAGAGCTCGTTTTTATAGAATGAATAATTCAATCCAACGGTGTAAAACACCTCTCCCGCACTGCCGTTGTATTTGGCGCCCAGTTCGAAGCCCCGGTTGCGCATTTTTCCACCATTGATCCACGTGCCATCATTGGTACCGCCGTAAGTCGGGGGAATCGGGGCATAGATCAGCAGGTCATCGGTCACCTTGTTGTAATAGTCTGCGCTGACCTGCAAGCGCTCATCAAACATCGCCAAGTCCACACCTACACCACTTTGGGTAGTCACCTCCCAATTCAGGGAAGGATTGGCCACCCGTGTCTCCACCAGGCCAATGGCCACACTTTCCTGACTGCCATCTATGGCATAGTTGGAATAGGTTATGTTATTCTGGAAACTGGCCAACGTCGAATAAGAAGGCACCTGTTGGTTTCCTGTCTGGCCCCAACTGGCACGCAACTTCAACTCATCGACATTGGAACCCAGGTTTAAAAAATCCTCATTGCTGATCCTCCAGCCTGCGCTGAACGCCGGAAAAATATCCCATTTATTGTTTTCCAGTCGTGAAGTACCGTCATTTCGCAAGGTGGCCGAAAACAGGTACCGATCTTTCCAGTTGTAATTTACCTTGCCAAAGAAAGACAACAGGTTCCATTTGCTGGCATATCCGGAGTTTCGTTGGTTTTCGGTGCCATAGCTCAGGTAATGGAAATTGTCATCCTCATAGAGGAACTCCTGACGGGAGGCGCTTTTGGACTCAAAGTAATTTTCGATGGACTCCTGGCCCAGCAATACATCCAAGGTACCTTCTCCAATTTTTCTGGAGTAATTCAAGGTATTGGTCCAGGCCATTTGGTAATAAAAGGAACTGTTATCGGAGAGGCTGTTTACGGCATTCAGGGAGAGAATCTCATCGTAAACCGGCGAAAATGCCCGCTGGAAATAGTTTTCATAGTCCATTCCCAAATTGGTCCTGAAAGAAAGGCCCTCGGCGAGCTTTGCCTCGGCAAACACGTTGCCCATCAGCTTTATACGGTTTTTGGTATTGTCCTTCCTGCGGTACAGATTTCCCAGTGGATTGCCGATATCATTGATGGGGTTACCGCCAAAGTTACCGTTGAGGTCCCTCACTGGGACGATGGAAGGAAATTGGAAGGCATCATAAACGATGCTTCCCAAGGAAGTATTGACCCCGACATCATTGGTACGGGTCAGGGAAGCGTTGAAGTTTTCTCCTACCTGAAGGAAATCCTTTACCTTATAATCGGAATTGAACCTGGCCGAAAACCGGTCGAATCCGGTATGTTTGATCACCCCTTCTTTGTTAAAATAGCCCAAGGTCATTACATGGCTCCCTTGGTCGCCTCCTTTGGAAAGGGTCAGGTTATAGGACTGCACAGGGGCCGTCTGAAAAATCTCGTTCACCCAATCCACATCCGCAGCAGGAATGGTCTGTGCCTCATCCAGCCATTCGGGAATCACCGGACCATTGGGGTCCGAACCGTACACATCACTGGCAGGAGCCTTCCCGTCATTCTCTGATGCCTGCCACAGCATGTCGCCATATTCCTGGGCAGAAAGCATGCGAGGAAGGTTAAAGGCCTGCTGGATCCCAGTATAGGCATCAAAAGTTATCTGGGTCTCTTCTGATCTGCCTTTTTTGGTGGTGATGATCACCACGCCGTTGGCAGCCCTGGAACCATAGATGGAAGAGGCTGCGGCATCCTTCAATACTTGGAAAGATTCAATATCCTGGGGGTTGATGGTGTTGAGGCCATTGGTCACGGGAGTCCCATCGATGATGTACAGCGGATCATTGTTGTTTACGGTGCCAAATCCCCGGATCCTGACCGTCACATTGCCGCCAGGGCCGTTATCGGAGAGCACCTGCACCCCGGGGGCACGGCCTGCCAGCATATTTTCCACACTGGCGGAGGGAAGCGTCTTCATCTCGTCCACGTTCACCACGGAGACGGCACCGGTAAGGTCCTTCTTCTTCTGACTGTCATAGCCCAGTACGACCACTTCTTCCAGCAAACCTTCCTCTTCCCGCAGGTAAATGGTCAGGGTACTCTGATTTCCCAAGGCCACTGTTTTGGCTTCATAGCCCAAAAAGGACACCTGTAAGGCAGTCGCATCATCCGGTACATCAAGGCTGAAATGGCCATCCAGGTCTGTGATGGTACCTTGGGAGGTCCCTTGCACGATTACCGTCGCCCCTACGATCGGCTCATTCCGCTGTGCATCCAGCACCTTTCCCTGGATTTCCTTGTCCTCCTTCTCCACCACTGCCAGCTCCGGATCGGGCACATCCACGGCCGTGACATAGATGTTTTGTTCAACCCTTCTGAACTGAAAGTCACATTGCTCGGTAATGGCCTTGAGCACTTTCCGCAAATCCGCCTCCATGTGAAGGGTGATCTGCTCCTTGGAACGATTGACAGCCTGATTATAGGCAAATTCAAAATCAGTCTGTTCTTCCAGCATCTCTAAAACCTCTCGCAACGAAGCATTGCTCGTCTGCAGGCGCACCTGGTATTCGGAGAGGTTTTGGCTATTGGACGGGTTGGCAAAGAGCACTTGCATAAAGAGCACCTGCACGACAAAAACCCGAAATGTGTATTTTGTTAATTGCACAATTCGTTTGCGTAAATTAATTTTCATAGTTTTACTTGTTAAATCCTAAAAACAGACCTGGAGCTTTTCCCGGTCTCGGTCGGGCTGTTGGCGCAGTCCGACCTATTTTTTTGGTCTCATGGTGGGGAAGTTGGATTTCACATAGGCATAAACGGTTAGGATTTTCTACATGATTTATAGGAAATGGCCATGCTGCCATCGGCTTGCTTTTCGTATTCAAAATCCACCAAGAGCTGAAGCCCGCTCAATATAAACTGGAGGCCGTTGTTTTGGTAGGAAGCCTTGATCATGCAGCTTCCCTCTTGATAGTTTTTCAGGGTGATCGGCGTATGGTAATACCGCTCCAAAGTGGCCACCACTTCATCAAATGGCACCATGTCAAAGGCCAACCTCCCGGATTTCCAGCCAATGATCTTGTCCGCATCGTAGGGCTGCTTCAGCAGCGCGGCAGTGGGCCCATCTAAAACCGCTGCTTCATCGGGCAATAGCAATACCCGCTTTTCTGGCCGCTGGTGCGGGGATACCTGGACCTTGCCGCTTTTTACGGTCACCATCTCTTCTTTTCCCTTGTATGCATTGACGTTAAAGCTGGTGCCCAAAACCTTGGTTTCAAGTCCTGCGGAGCTCACCAAAAACGGGCGATCCGTATCCCGCTGCACTTCAAAAAATGCCTCGCCTTCCAAGCTCACCCTTCGCAGGCCATCCTCAAACTCCTCAGGGTACGTTAACGTGCTATTGACATTCAAGTGGACCATACTGCCGTCGGGAAGGGTGATCTTGGCCCTTTGGGTGGGATCCGTGGACTTCACCATCAGCTTGACTTCTGTAGCGGGGCTGGATGACAGGTGCCACAGGGTAATCCCGCCGGTCAACAACAGCACGATCACCGCCGCCACTTTGACAAGTTGTAGCCAATAGGAATTTGAAATTGCCCCGGCCACGGAAGTCTGCGCCCGGACTTTTTCCCGGATACTGTTTTTCACCGCATCTTCCGGGACTTCCTCCCAATTAAAGGAGGCGTGCCCCGCATATACCTGCTCCCATATCCGGGCGATCAACCGGTCTTCTGCCCTGCTGGTTTTTCCTTCATGCTGTCGCTGCAGCAATTTCCTGAAATCTTCTTTGTGCATGACGATCTTTGCGCTTTTACAAGACAGTAACACGAGGTCCAAAAAATACCTATTCAAAAAACAGACTTAACGAAAGGTTAACGTTATCGATTTAGGGATAAAGAAAAATTAACACGAAAAGCGCGATCTGGTCCAAGTCTGCTTTCAATGATTTTAGGGCCCGCTGCAAATGTCCCTCCACCGTTCGGGGGGAAATGTTAAGGCTTGCAGCTATTTCCTTGGCAGTATAGCCATGCTTTTTGTTCAGGTAAAAGATTTCTTTGCACTTGGGCGGCAGTTGCTCAATCCGCTGCTCCAACTGTTGTAGGAGTTTGGTATCTTGCGGTTGTTCGGTCTCTTCAGTGAGCATAATCCCCTCCAATTCGAGTGAATCCCAGTCTACATGCCATTTTTTGTTACGAACGGTATTGGCCACCTGGTACTTAACGGCCCTAAAAAAATAACCGGAAAGGTGTTGTATTTCTCTATTAGAAGCATTTTCCCAGAGTTGGACAAACACTTCCTGCACCACGTCCTCGGCTTGCTCCCGATCCTGAAGCATTTTATAGGCATATTCAAATAAGCGTTTCCAATAGCGGTCAAACAGGAGGTCAAAGGCCCTGTGATCTGCCTGCTTCAGGCGTTGGTACAATTGTTCATCGCTATGCAAGTCCATATGGGCAAATAAATATGTCCCAAAACAAATGAAATCACTGACTCGACGCGAAAAAAGAGGGTTAAGGTTTGATTAATTAATCATTCATAATGCCCTTGCGGGGTTCAAAAACACCCCAAACAATATTCCATGCGCCAACTACACTATAACAAACCCTATCAAATCTATTTTCCTATTGATAAAATCAATAGAAATTATTGATGAATGGTTGGCAGCTTTAAAAGCTTTTAGCATACATTTGCATTAATTTAAACTTAATCTAAATAAGACAAAGAAAAGCCACGCAGCTGCCACTGCATGACTTTCAAAAACACTACTTCTTAATTCTCCAATTAAAAAGCTATGCAATATAGAAAAATATTGTTGACCGGCTGGCTATTTGCCCTGTTATGTCCTGTCACACTTGGACAACAGGCAGTGCAGGTCAGCGGAGTGGTCACGGACCCCAGCGGGAATCCACTTCCTGGGGTGCTGGTCAAAGAGACCGCTTCCCAAACAGGAACGGTCAGTAATGCGGACGGGAACTTTACCTTTTCGGGACAAGAGGGCAACAGCTACACCTTGGTTTTTACCTTTCTGGGATATTCCCCACATCAGGAGGCCTTCACGTTGAGGGCAGACCATCCGGATCTCAATATTATGCTGTCCGAATCCCAACATGATCTTTCCGAAGTTACCGTAACGGGCAAATCCATCATCCAGGAAATCGAAGAAAAAGCTTTCAATGTCGATGTCATCGACGCCAAAAAACTCTACAATACCAATTTGGACCTGGGCCATGCCCTCGACAGGGTCTCGGGCATCAGGGTCAGGGAATCCGGTGGGGTTGGCTCCAATATGAACCTTTCCTTGAACGGTTTTACCGGTCGTCAGGTGAAAGTATTCATCGACGGCATTCCCATGGACAATTTTGGTTCATCCTTTCAGCTGAACAATATTCCGATAAACCTTGCCGAGAGGATAGAAGTCTATAAAGGCGTGGTTCCGGTAAGCCTTGGCGCGGATGCCCTCGGCGGGGCCATTAACATCGTCACCCGGAAATCGGTCAAAAGCTACCTGGACGCTTCCTATTCCTATGGTTCCTTCAACACCCACAGGACGGCCATCAATGCCGGTTATGTGGCTCCGTCAGGCTTTACCATCGAGATGAATGCCTTCCAAAACTATTCGGACAATGACTATAAGGTAACGGTGGACGTGGCCGACATCAATACCGGCCAATATTACCCACAGCAAACCGTAAAGCGCTTTAATGACCAATACCATAACGAAACCCTCATTACCCAGCTGGGCGTTCAAAACAAACCCTACGCAGACCGGCTGCTGTTTGGGATCACCCTTGGCAAAATGTATAAGGAAATCCAAACCGGTGCGCGATTGGTCAGCGTCTTTGGTGATTGGCACCGAAAGGGGGATATCATCATGCCTACCCTGAAGTACCAAAAGGACAACCTCTTTACAAAAGGGCTCAACGTTTCATTGAATGCCAACTACAATTTTGGCACAGAGCAGAACATCGACACCGTACACCGGCGATACAACTGGTTCCAGCAATACCGGGAATACGACACCCCGGGAGGAGAACGAAGCTATTCCATGTACAAATACCAAAACAATAATACCGTCGCTGCTTTCTCGGCGGATTATGCCATCAATGATGTACATACGCTTTCACTCAGCAATACCTTTAACTCCTTTAACCGTCAGGGAAACGATCCGCTCTTCCCCGACCAAGACCGCTATCAGCAGCCGCGGGAAACCATGAAAAACATCCTTGGACTGGGTTATCGCTACCAGCCCAACAGCAATGCCAGCATTTCGGTTTTCGGGAAACAATATCACCAATCAAACTATTATGCCAAAGCCTATAATCCCACAGGAAATTATGGTGATGTGGCTTATGTCAATACACGTGACAACTTCGATTATTGGGGTTATGGATTGGCAGCGACGTATTTCCTGAACCCCAATGTTCAGCTAAAGGCCTCGGCCGAAAAGACCTACCGTCTACCCGAGCCCGAAGAGCTCTATGGGGACATGGTCAACCTGGAAGGGAACATCGGCCTCCGGCCAGAAAGCAGCTATAACTACAACATGGGCATTTTCTATAATCACGCATGGACCGTGGACCGTCGACTGCAGGTGGATGCCAATTTTCTGTACCGTGATGCCAAGGATTTTATCCGGCCGCGCCTGAACACCAACCAGGCCATGCAGGTCATGGACAATTTGGTCAATGTGACCAATGCAGGATTTGAAATGGATGTCCGGTATTTCCATGGCCAAAATTTCACTGCCGGGGCAAACCTCACCTATCAAAACCTCCGTAACAACACCCGGTTTGATGAGGGGCAAACCGTGGAAAGCGTCGTGTATCGGGACCGCATCCCCAACATGCCCTACCTCTTTGGCAATGCCAATGCCTCCTATACCATCAATGATGTCCTTGGAGCACAAAAGAATTTGGTCATCGGCTATAACCTGTTGTATGTACACGCATTCTACCTCTATTGGCCCAGCTTGGGAAGCGACAAATTGGACATTCCCAAGCAGCTCAGCCATGACCTTAACGTCACGTATACCTTTGGAAAACAGCAGCGCTTCCAGTTCACGGCCGAATGCCGAAATATTCTTGACAGTAAACTTTACGACAATTTCAGCCTGCAGAAGCCAGGACGAAACTTCAGTGGAAAAATCAGATATTTTATTTATTAATTACCTAAAATCATGAGAACAAGACTAAATACGTGGCTCGGGGCCAGTGCCCTTGCCGCCTTTACCCTAATGGGATGTACCAATGATGAAACCGACGGCCCAGTGGGCAATGTATCGGAACGATTTGTGATTGCCTCCACCCCTACCGCCTCTGACGGGGTGGCCGATTACCTGCTGACAGCAGAATCCCTTACTTCCGGTACCATCAGTACTGTGGGAAGCGGAATCGAACAGGACGGAACCTACCGTTATTATACTACCATTAACAACAAGTTCTTCAGCTTGCTGTACGGACAGGGAAATCCCGGTGCTGTCACCACCTATGAACTGAACAGTCAGGGACAATTGACCAAACTTTCAGATTTCCAAGCGGAGACCGTCCAAGCCTTTGCTGAAGTGGACGATGACCTGCTGATGATGAAAATCCCCCGATCCGGAGCCGAAGATGCCACTTGGTACCAGATGGATACGGATCTGCTTCAGATCACCAACGATGGCCTGACCAATATCGTGGATGTGGCCAATAACGGAGAAAGGGCCCACTTCACTTGGCTGACCCAAGTGGGAGACAAGGTATTTGCCCCTTACATGAGCATCAAAGGGTGCTGTGACGACACGTTCGGCACCAACTACCCCGACAGCGCGTGGATAGCCGTTTATGATTATCCAAGTATGGAATTGGAAAAGGTCATTAAAGATGACAGGACCAGCTATATTGGCCGTTATTTTACCGAAGGGCTGACCGTAGTGGAAAACGGGGACATCTATGCCTTTTCTTCAGGGGTAGCCACTACCAATGGTGAAGCTGCTTCCTCCCTTCCTTCTGCATTCTTGAGAATCAATGCTGGAGAGACCGAATTTGACGAAAGCTATTATTTCAATATCGAAGCAGTGGCCGATGGTTACCATGTGACCGACAAGACCTACTTGGGCAATGGAAACTTTGTCGTCAACATGCACAACGTAAAAGGAGCCTATACCACGGGAAGTAGGCTGGCCATCGTGAACGTGCACGATGAGTCTTTCGAATGGGTAACAGGGACACCTGATCCTGAAAGTGTCCTTCGGGTCACTACCAACAACTACTCCTTAATGGACGGAAACACCGCTTACATCGGCTTCACCACTGAAGAAGGAAGCTGGGTGTACGAGGTGGATGCGGCTTCGGCTACCGCCAGCCAAGGATTGAAAGTAGAAGGCGGAACGATTACGGCTATCAGCAAATTGGATGTTGCCGAATAATTGACCTTTTATAACTGCCGGAAAAATCATCCATCTTTCCGGCAGTTTTCTCTTCTTCTCCACCACCCGTTTACCCATCCCCATGAGACCAAGGAATACCTCCAAAAAAACAAAGAAAAACCGTTCGCTATTTTACCGCATTTCCGCCTGGCTGCACCTGTGGTTAGGCTTGGTATCGGGCATTGTAGTGGTCATCATCAGCTTGACCGGTGCACTGCTGACCTTTGAGGAAGAAATCAGGTTGGTTCTGGAAGGAGCACGTGAAAAAGTGGTCCATGAAGAAGGCAAAGCCCTTCTACCTCCCTCCCAACTGGCCCAAGCGGCCATGGAAAAATACGGCTGGCCATCGGTCTATGGGGTCATGTACCGGGGAGAAGGCAGAAGCGCCATGGTTCCCTATTACCGGGACCGTTCCAATTACCAACAGGCTTTGGTAAATCCATACACGGGAGAAGTACTGCACAACCGAAAACTAAACGATGATTTTTTCCGGTTTATGCTGATGGGCCACTACCAACTATGGTTGCCCAGAAATATAGGCAAACCCATAATCGCCTATAGCACCTTGATCTTTGTCATTGCCCTGATCACCGGTTTGGTACTCTGGTGGCCCAAAAAGTGGACACGTGCCACCAAAAATGCCAGTTTCAAGGTCAAATGGCCCGCCACACCCAAACGTTTTAATTATGACCTCCACAATGTGATCGGTTTCTATTCCCTGTTGATCGCACTGGTACTTTCTCTTACCGGAATGGTCTATGGCATGCAATGGTTCAGGACTTCTGCCTACTGGCTGGCATCCGGAGGGGAGACAGAGGTATTTGAGCGCTTGCAGTCTGATACGACCTTGATGGCTCCGAAAGGCCAAGTGGATGAAGACGTCCTGATAAGTAATCTCCTCGCCAGTGGCATTGACACTGAAGAAAACCGCTTCAGCATCTTCTATCCCCGTGGGAACTCCGGCGTCTGGAACCTACAGATAAACCCAAGCCTGATCAACTCCTTCAAAAGAAGAAGTTTCTTCTACGAACAGGGCAGTCTAAAATTATTAAAGGAAGACCCGAAATTTTCCCAAGCAAATGGTGGCGACCAGCTGATGAAGCTCAATTACGACCTCCACCTGGGCATCATCGGCGGCATATGGACCAAGATCATCGCCTTTTTGGTGTGCATCATATCGGCCAGCCTTCCCATTACTGGATTTATTATTTGGTGGGGCAAAGAGCAAAAAAAACGCAAAAACAAGGCAAAGGCCAAACAAAAGATCCGACAGGAAACCACCTTGGTCCATGCTTAATGCCACACCATAAAACAACTAACTACTTCGTTTTACTGGCAATATTTCCTTATCTTGGTCAAGGACCAAAAAGAAAGGTGATATGGCAAGGTATTGTTTAACCATTTCATTGGCTGTTTTCCTGCTCTCCTGTGCCGAAAAGCCCAGCCCGCAGGCCATTCTGGAACAGGCCAAAACCATGATGGCCGCGCGTCAGACCATCCATCACACCTCGGTTTATCACTGGGAAAATGCCTTGGATGAAATGGATACTTTTCAATATGACCTCCAGTTCTTAAAAAAGGATAACGAATATTTTGACTACGATTATATTGCCAAAGGAGCACATTACGATGTCATCTATATCAATGACGAATTCAAAATCATCAATCACCGTGACAGTACGGTGGAAGTTTTCCCTCCCTCTCGATTGGAAAACAATATTGACCGGATCCGCAATACCATGGCATTGGCCTTTAATCCTGTTTTGCTCCTACAGCAAGATCACTGGACCTACCTTAGGGACACCACGGTAGATGGAGCGGTCTATCATGATTATTACGAAGTGGAAATGGATACGGTCATTGATGGAAAGAAAATCCACCTTCAGCGGCATCTTTTCATCAACCCAGCCACGAAGACACCAGCCTTTTTTTCAAACAGGCTTTACCATAATGGCAGCAGGTCACAGTTGATCAATGCTTATTTCGCCGACTATGATTTTGGGGACGCCCAAGAGGCACTTACCTATTTACCGCCGAGGAACTATCTTTCCATTTCCGGGAAGGATAAAAATCAAGACAAGCGCATGATGCTAAAAGCTGGGGATATGGCTCCTGATTTCGAGCTGTCCACCTTGGACGGAAAAAGCTTTAAACTATCGGACATGAGGGGGCAAAAGGTATTGCTGGACTTCTCCATGATCAACTGTGGTTGGTGCAACATTGCACTGGAGCATTTTACCAGGCAGGACTTTCGCTTTCGGCCAGACATCAAGCCCATCTATATCAATCCGGTAGACCCTGAAGAGGATGTAAAAAAGTACCAATCACTCAAGAACATTCCATTTCCAATCATTGCTGGTGCGGAAACGGTAGGTAAGGCATACGGCGTAAGCGGCTACCCGTCTTTTTTTCTGATCGATGAAAAAGGCATCATCGAAAAAGCCTTTGCGGGTTATGATAGAGCATTAGTAATGGAATGGGGTCAGTAATTTTGGAACTGCCCCCTTATGGCGAACGGTGGGTATTTTTCGATTTCCTTAACGCTACAGGCAATCCATTAACGGTCCTTTGGAGTACTTGTTCTTGGGACCGTTGATGAGGCCTTCATAAAATAAGATAGATCAAGGGTGGATAAGATAGGTCCATTCCCGTTTTTCACAGTATCTAACAAATGATCAAATGGGGCAAAAAGAAATTATAACCGAAAATCAAATCCACCCAAATGGAATTTTTTTCCATCAATGGCGATTGGGCCCAATTACAATCCCTATATTTTCAAGCAATAAAAATGCAGTAATGACTAAACAAAACACTGTCAGTATGACATTTGACCATACGAAGTGATCCCCATCCACCTATTGCGTTCCGTCTTTTAAAATTGATCCTTGATTTATGTTAAAATTACATTACTTGTCACTTGGATTCATACCAAATAATCACGAAGTAAAATTTCATCCGTTTCTTTTAGAAAAAATACATAAAAACGCATCTCAAACATACCATAATGCATTGAACCCAAACCCGTAACCCGGATGTTTTTTTTAGTCATTTTTTTAATGTTATTTAACACAATTGTCCGATATATTTACCAATATCCGGTATTCAACACTTATTAAAAACATTGACCCTTCAGTGAAAACCACCAATCCACCATATCAGCAAAACGCTAAATTATTAAAGGCGGCCCTAAAGCTCACCCCGTTTAAAAGTGGCATAATAGTGATCACGAAGGACAAGGGACTTCAGCCAGTTGTAGAAACCAATTTGGAAGATGGATCCTTTGAGGTAGATGTTAAGCTGCTAACAAAACTCCTTGAACACACTGAATCAGCAAGTATCAAGGACCTTCCCATCAGAATTGGGGCATCAAAAACCCAGCAGGGAATCCTTGCCCCTTTTAATATTGGAATGCAAAAAAACAAGGGTGCATTTCTTTTATTCAATACTGAAACTGCCCCCCTACCAGATAGAGAAATCTTAGAGACGGTTGGAATTCTTGCAGATACTTTTGGACGATCGGTTGGACCGGATCCAATCTCAACAGAAAAACATTATGGTGAGAACCAATTCAGGGATTTCTTTGAAAATTCCATGGGGCTCATGTGTGCCCATGACCTTGAAGGCAATTTTTTAATGGCCAATAAAGCAAGCGCCAATAGCCTTGGCTTTCATAAAGGAGAATTGGTCGGAAAATCACTTTCAGATGTCATCCCCCTTCAGTACCATGGATCCCTAAAACAATACCTTAAGTATATAAGACAAAACGGGAATAGCCAAGGGACCATGCACGTGCAGCATAAAGATGGTTCCATTAGGATTTGGCTATATAGCAATATACTGCTAAATGACCAAGCAGGAACTCCCTATGTCCTTGGGAATGCATTGGACATCACCGAGCGCCACCGTCTGGAACGTGAATACAACCGCCTAAAGGAAATGTTGGAACAAACCAACAGTGTGGCTCGGGTCGGAGGCTGGGAGATCGATCTTCTTAAAAATGAAATATATTGGTCAAATGTAACAAGGGAAATCCATGAAGTAGGAGATGACTTTATTCCAAATACCGAAAAGGCCATAGGTTTTTATAAAGAGGGCAAACACCGTGAAGCCATTCAAAAAGCCTTTGAAAATGCCATTCACAAAGGCGAGCCCTATGACCTAGAGCTTATTCTGGTCACACCTAAAGGCAAAGAAATCTGGACACGAGCCATAGGCAAACCAGAGTTTAAAGACGGCACTTGTATCCGGGTATTTGGCACCTTTCAGGACATTACCGTTCAGAAAATGGCGGAAATGGAAATAATAAAATCCAAAAAACTGCTTGAAGATGTTCAAAATGCCTCTTCAGAGGTAAGCATTATCTCGACTGATACAGAAGGCATCATTACGGTATTTAACAAAGGTGCCGAAAAAATGCTGGGCTATACGGCAGAAGAAATGGTAGGCAAACAAACCCCTGCCGTGATCCACGAGCCTAAAGAAGTAAAAGAAAGGAGTAAAGTTCTAAGCAAACAATACGAAAAGCCCATTGAAGGGTTCAGGGTCTTCGTACACAAATCCGAACTGGATGGAGCCGAAGAAAGGGAATGGACCTATATCCGAAAAGACGGGTCCAGACTGGCCGTTTCCTTGGCGGTGACCACCATGCGCCACGAATCCGGTAAAATCACGGGCTACCTGGGCATGGCCACAGACATTACCAAGCGGAAAAAAGCAGAAAAGGCCTTGACCATTGAAAAGGCCCGATTAAACGCCTTTGTCACCCATGCCCCTGCTGCGGTGGCCATGTTTGACAAGGAAATCCGCTATATCGCCTATAGTAACCGTTGGCTGGAAGAATATCAGTTGGAAGGAAAAGACCTTTATGGAAAATCACATTATGAAGTGTTTGGAACTATTTCCGAGGAATGGAAAGCAATTCATGCCCGCTGCCTCAAAGGTGAGGTCATCAGCAATGAGGAAGACCGTTGGAGACCTGACGGATGGGACCATGACCAATTTCTGCGCTGGGAGGTAAGGCCCTGGCACCACTATGATGGAAGCATAGGTGGAATCATGATGCTCACACAGGACATCACTGAGTCCTGCCTGCAAAGGGAAGAGCTCAAAAAAGCAAAAATTCTTGCCGAACAGGCAAGCAAAGCAAAATCTGAATTTCTGGCCAACATGAGCCATGAAATCCGAACCCCGTTAAATGGCGTCATAGGCTTTACAGACTTGGTGTTAAAAACGGATCTTTCCGAGACCCAAGCGCAGTACCTGTCTATCGTCAACCAATCCGGCAATGCCCTGCTCAACATCATCAATGACATCTTGGACTTCTCCAAAATCGAGGCCGGCAAACTCGAACTGGACATTGATAGGTGTGACCTCTATGAACTTACCGAACAGACCAGTGATATCATCACCTATGAAGTACACAAAAAAGGTTTGGAGATGTTGTTGAACATCCACCCGGACATCCCTCGGTTCATTTGGGTAGACAGTGTACGGGTAAAACAGATTATGGTTAATCTATTGGGTAACGCTTCCAAGTTCACCGAAGAAGGAGAAATAGAGCTTCAATTGTATCCTATTGACAAGGATGAAGCATCTCGGGAAATGGTCATTCGATTTTCTGTCCGGGACACGGGCATTGGCATCAAAGCAGAAAAGCAAACCAAAATCTTTGAGGCTTTTTCCCAAGAGGATGTAAGCACCACCAAAAAATATGGAGGAACTGGCCTGGGGCTTACCATCTCCAACAGATTACTCCAATTGATGCACAGCGGGCTGCAACTTCATAGTACAGTGGGCAAAGGAAGCACCTTTTATTTTGACTTGAACGTCAAATACGAGTATGGCGAGCGGATCACCCTGGAAGAAGACCTCTCGGTAGAAAATGTGCTCATCGTCGATGACAATGATAACAACCGGATGATAATAGAGCGCATGATGGCACTTCGAGGAATTTCCACCTCCCAGGCCAAAAATGGTTTTGAGGCCATCCAGAAATTTGTAGAGGGTGAAAAATTCGACGTTGTATTGATGGATTATCACATGCCCTATATGAATGGCATAGAAACGATACGTAAAATACGGGAAATCGTAGACCGACAGCCCATAATTTTTCTCCACAGCTCTTCCGATGATGACAAAATATTAAAGGCCTGCAAGGAGCTAGGTGTCAGAAAAAAGCTGGTCAAGCCCATCAAACTCCAAGAGATGTACGATGCCCTGCTATCCATCAACAAGAAACAAGATTACCGCAAAGCAACCGACCAAAACATCGACCTTCCCAAAAACCTATTCCCGAATGATGGTAAAGTACTCATTGTGGAAGACAATACCATAAACATGTTATTGGCAAAGACCGTTATCCATAATCTTTCCCCAGCCACTGCCATTCTGGAAGCCGCCAATGGCAAGGAAGCTCTCGAGGTGATGAAAGATGAATTACCCTCTGTGATCTTTATGGACGTTCAAATGCCTGAAATGAACGGATATGAAGCCACTCAGGCGATCAGAAAAAAATACAATAAGCATAATATCCTGATCATTGCCCTGACTGCTGGCAACATTAAAGGAGAAAGGGAAAAGTGTATGCAAGCAGGAATGAACGACTTTATCGCCAAACCGTTTGTGGAAGAGGACGTCATCAAACTTATGGAAAAATGGCATTTTAACGATCTTGATTCCGACCTGAAAATCCATGCTCCATCATCCGAAAGTCCTTCCAAGAGGCTTTTTGATATCGATAAATTCCAAGCCGTTTTAGGATTTCCAGACTTAGAAAGTGAAATGTTTCAGATCATTCTAAAATCCGGAAAATCCGAACTGGAAAAATCCGAAGCTACTTTCCTGGAAATCCTACAAAACCAGGACGAAGGAATTTCCCAGGCAGCACATAAACTCTACAGCACCGCCAGTGCCATGTACTTATCCAAACTATCGACTTTGGCCACGAAAATGGAAACCAGGAAATTCCATGATTTCAATGACCCTGGGCTGGCCGAAGAAATCAAGCAAATCTTGGAAGAAATCAAAAAAGCGCTGGTAGAGATAAACCTACATGTCAAATAACGGATTTAGTGGAAAAAGTTGGAAGAAGAATTACTTCAGAAAAAACATAGGTTTTAAGTAAAATGATCACTTCATCCCAGCCTTTACTTCAGTTGTATTTGACCTCTTATCCTATAACAAAAAAACACACGCTTGGGGCAACCAAGTGACAAATGAACCACACTGTCCTTCATAAGTACTGTAAGCGGCGAACCAAAGACCTCCCTATGCCTTAAAAAAAAACTTCCACCAAAGCCATTACATGGCTCGGTGGAAGCACACTATAAAGCATGGATAAAATGTCACTCATGGGTGATAAGTCAACTTCTTCCTTTACCTGCTTTAGTGTTTACCAACAAGAGTTAGGTGATAGATGATGTTGGTCAATAATTCTCTTACTATACCCTCTATGCCTTAGGATTCTCATGGCAGTCTTGGAAAGAACTGATAGTGCAAGAAAATAGGTTAAATCGGAGGGATGGGCCTAGTGCCACTACGGTTAGGCAAACCCCAACAATAACGGCTGGTTTCCAGACAATTTCGGACTGAAATCATGGTGTACCACGGCGTAGATAAGCTTAGATATGGATTCAACACGCCCATAGCAATGTCAAGTTAGGTGCCATACGGTAATTATAATAAAGCTTCAGAAACTGGAAACTTGCCTTTATCGGCGCTGAAAATCCCGACTGACAGCGCATATTTCCTGAATTATGACTAGTGGGAATTTCTGTTTTTCCCACGTTCATAAATTCGCCTCCCAATTTTTGCTGTAACCGGAGTATCATTTCTATTTCATACCAAGCCGAAGAAAGGAAGCGCTTTCCAAATATTGAAGGGATTATATTACGGTGAAATACCAAGGACATCCTAAATAGCTCGGCCATTTGTACTCCAAAAGCCCGATATATAAACTTGCTCCCAACCTTATACATAAACAGCCTTTTCTCCTTTGACGAAATGCTGGATAAATCCTTTCTCTTGCCAATGATGACCTCCGTGTCCCTTTCTGCTGCTTTCTTATGAACCATTTGTAGCCACCCTTCAGGACTAAAATCCAAACAGGAATCCAAGCAACCTAAAAAGACAACGGGATAATGTTCATATACATGTAACATTCCATCCCTTAGGGCATTTGCCTTTCCTTCTTTCACTTTTTTATGAATAATTATTACGTTCTCGGAGGATTCTATCTTGATCCGACGAAGTAGCTTGAACGTTTTATCCGTACTTCCATCATCGATAAAACAAAGAAGCACTCCGGGATTCATACGGGCAAATGTCAAGAAGTGATGAAAGGGGAATACCCCCTCTTCATTATAACATGAAACCACAATGGCGTATTTTTGATAATGCTCTTTAGGTACACTGTTCATAATATTGGATCACTAGGTAATGGCGACAGGCATTACGCATGCCTTGCTGTTACCTCCACATTAACAAATCACAGACCCAAACCATAAACCACTGTTTTACAGTGTTTTAAAAAACAACATGCAATACCAAAATTCCAAATCATGGAATTCATTCTAATTTTTGTACCAATCATACTTTAATTTTTTCCTATATTAGGTAAGAAAAACTAAGCAGATAATTTTTATTTGGAGCATGGAAGAGAAGAACGGATTTCAGATTTTTATCGTGGAGGACGACCCATGGTATGGACAGGTTCTTGAATACCATTTGACGTTAAACCCAGACTATGAAGTACGGTTATTTGAATCGGGCCAAGCGTTATTGGACCACCTTTTTCTAAAGCCTGATTTAGTCACACTGGATTTTTCACTACCTGACATGAATGGCGACGAATTGTACCATAAAATCAGAAGTAGCCATCCTGAGTTGCCGGTCATTGTCATCAGCTCGCAAGAAAATATAGGGGTAGCTGTGAAACTCCTGAAGATGGGGGTCAGTGATTACCTCGTAAAAGATGACTCGACCAAGGACCTGCTATGGAACAGTGTGATCAGGATCAGGGAAAACCAGCACTTAAGGGAAGAAGTAAAAACCCTTAAGGAAGCGCTTGGCCAAAAGTTCAGTTTCCAGAATTCCATCATTGGGAACAGTCCCGTTCTTCAAAAGGTTTTTACCATGATGGAAAAAGCCATCAAGACCAACATCAATGTTTCCATTACAGGAGAAACCGGGACAGGAAAAGAAGTCGTGGCCAAAGCGATCCATTATAACAGCGATCGAAAAAAGAACAAGTTTGTCGCTGTAAACATGGGCGCTATTCCCCATGAGCTTATAGAAAGTGAATTGTTTGGTTATGAAAAAGGTGCTTTCACAGGCGCTGTTACCCGAAAAATCGGAAAATTTGAAGAAGCTTCAGGGGGCACGATCTTCTTGGATGAAATAGCCGAAATGGATTTGAACAATCAAAGCAAATTGTTACGGGTCCTCCAAGAAAGGGAAGTCACGCGCGTCGGAGGAAATGAAAAAATAAAGCTGGATGTCAGGCTTATCGTGGCCACCCATCAGCATCTGGCCGAAAAGGTCAAGGCCCAAGAATTTAGGGAAGACCTTTTCTTCAGGATCATGGGATTGCCCATTGACCTTCCCCCGTTGAGGGAGCGGGGAAATGACATTATCCTTTTGGCCAAGCATTTTATGGATGAATTCTGTAAGGCCAATAAAATGCCGTCAATAACCATCAGCAACACCGCCAAAGACAAATTATTGAAATACCAATACCCCGGAAATGTACGTGAGCTAAAAGCCATCATCGAACTGGCCATCGTCATGTCCAATGAACGGGAACTCATGCCCGAAGATATTTCCTTTAACAGCATCGCCAAGGAAGACATGTTTTTATTGGAACAAAAAACGCTGAAAGAGCATACCCGGGACATTATTAAATACTACTTGAAAAAAAATGAAAATGATGTCATGAACACCGCCAAACAACTGGACATCGGCAAGAGTACCATCTATAAAATGCTCCAAGAAGGAGAAATATAAATAACGCATATTACCATCAACCAACACTGAATTTGCTGACCACTTTTAATACCATAGTGGACCAATCACTGATCGCATCCGGCAACCTGACGCTGGAAAAATCTTCATTTGATTTAAGACAGCATCTGGAATCGGTCATAAAAATAATAAGACCCCTTGCCTTAGCATCCAAGCGTTTCGAAGTCATTCACACTACATTTCACCCCAATATTGACCAAGTCTTTCTGGGAGACCCATACCGGATCAGTCAACTGCTCCTGTATGTTTTAGAAAATATAATAAAATCCGCAGGTGGAAAGGCATTGTCCCTATCTGCTGAGATGGCAGAAGAAAATTCCCATCGACAATTGATCCGCATCAACATCAATGGTGTTGACCGAAAAGTCCTGGAAAACCTAGCGTCCAAACTTTCGGCCCATGCAAATCCAGGCGGTCGCAAAAAACCTCTTGACCCTAGCCCAATAATCAGTATTTGCCAAGGACTGGTCTACTTTCTCCATGCAGAAATTTCCGTCCAACACGATCATACAAATGAAAGTACGTTGGTCATGCTGCTTCCCCTGCTCAAAGGGAACCTAAAATCCCATCCCTCACATCCCCAACCAACCATCACCGGTAAGGAACTGGAAAACCGGTGTGTTTTGGTCGCCGATGGCGCTGCCATAAACCTATCCATTGTCCGCAACATCCTCAATGAAGCTGGAGCCAATGTACTGAAAGCCCACAATGGAATCGAGGCATTGAAAGTACTTGAAGAAACTACCGTAGACTTGGTTCTTTTGGATCATCGATTACCTATTTTGGACGGAGAACAAACTGCCCGCATCATCCGGAGCAAGTACGGGGATCGCTTACCGATCGTCGCCATGACCACCTACCCGATCACTGAAAAAGACCAACGATTTTTACACAGCGGGCTGGACGATTACCTGACCTCCCCATTTGGCCCGCAGCAGTTATTGGATAAAATCAATCACTGGCTACAACTAAGAACCCTTAAAAATGAAGAAAAACCTTCTACTCAACCACTCTTTGACCTGAACAGGTTAGACGCCATCGCACCGGGCAATGCAGCATTTAAACGCCGAATGGTCGACCTCTTCAAATCCCTTTCCCAAACGTCGGTCCAAGAAATGAAGGCTGCCCTGCCCCATGATCCGGAAGAAAACATCCAAAAAATCGCCCATCGATTAAAGCCCTCGATTTCCACGCTGGGAATCGACAGCCTCAAGGAGCCATTAACCGCCTTAGAGAGCGGAACCTTGGCTTCAGAAGAAAAAGAAAAAGCCATCCAACAGCTAGAAACTGTTTTGTCACAGGTTTATAAAGAACTGGATCGACTGGAACCATAACCCCTTTTTCTCTCTCGCCAAAAGATATCCCAGCGGTCATTCTTGGCATTCCAAAATCAGGACGTTTTTCCAAAAGATGGAATGGTTCGTTATCAAAATCGCCCTGTACGCTACTTTAAACCTGTAAAATCCAATTGGCACACTACTCGCAAGTACGTCGTGAAAAAGTAAAGTATGCAAGCGCTTCAGGAAAAAGGTGTTTTCATCGTGGACGAGGATCCCTTCTGGAAATCCATACTTTCACAAATGCTGTCGGACCTCGGTTTTGGAAACATCACCTGCTTCGACCATGAACAAAAGTGCTTGGATCATTTGTACCTGAATCCGGCGTTGGTATTCATCGACTATCAACTGGTGCGAACGAAAGGTTATGAAGAATTGGCAAAAACCAAAGCTGCCTTTCCTCACATCCAGATCATCTTATGCCTCGCCTCGGATGAATTGAAGGCGGCCTTTCAGGTAATGGAAACCGGATCATATGACTATATTTTAAAAAACCATGTCACACCTTACGAAATAAATGAGATTCTAACCAGGTATATAAACCATTGAGGACTATATGTCAGGCTATCCATGTACATAATGGCAAAACCAGGTGCTTTAAATAGATTATCTAACCATTACCCGTAAAGATTTCAAAGAGCCAAAGTTACCAAAGCCATACTAGTGAAACAATTTCTAAAATATCATCCCGGATTTTGTCCGGTAAAAAGTGCTAAAACCACCAACACTTATTTAAAAAAATCCCTTCGATGTTAATTTCACCAACATCATGATCACCTTACCATTCACACATCCTACCCGTAAGCGTGATCACCCTAGGTGCTCGGGCACTCCATGTGCTTGAGCACTTTTTCCCTAAAATGAATAGCGATAGGTTCCAGTTACTTTTTTGCAGCATATGAAACACCAAAGAAAACGCTGAACAGTATGTTGGCCTCCGGCAAACAACGCGTAGTTACCTGCGATAAACCGGAGACACCAATTTCATGGGCAGTTGTTCTCCCAATTGCCGGTCAAATTGTAATTGATGCATATCATAGCCCCTACAAATTATCATCAACTTAATCCGTAAACCACGGTATAAAACCGATGAAACAAAAAATATTATTTTTTTAAAAATTATTTTTTGTTCTTTTTCATCTAATAAAACAAACGATTATTTAGGGTCAAGGTCAAGTCCTATCCATAATCCCTCCTACCCGCTCACAAATCACAACAACCTATTTAACAGCAAGTTATAAACACCTTAAACTAATAATTATTACCCCCTCACTTCTACTTAAACAAGTGTTTAATCTATTGTTTTCCCATAAAAACCACCTAAAAATACCATTTAGTTCAAGGACCAACTTCAAAAAAAGGTGTGACTTTTTAATAGTTCATGTGTCCTAATAATAAAGACTGAAACGAAAAGAAAGTATTAACCATTTAAATCAATTCGTCATGAACAACCTTGTTACTCAAAACTATAGTCATCCACAGGAACCAGTATTCAGTTCCAACCCGATGCAAAATCTAAAATCATTAATAGAAAAGGGTGATCTTCATTTCCTTTCGGAATTCAACGAGATCTTCCCTGATTTCATTTCAAAAATTAAAAGTGCCAGCTCCAAATTAAACGCAATGGACATCAAGTTCTGCGTGCTGCTTAAAATGGGGTTTACGACTAAAGAAATTGCCAGCGTGACCAAAAGCACCATCCGAGCGGTACAATCCAGAAAGTATCGTATCAGGAAACGTCTTGATGTACCCAATGACGAGGACCTTAATCTCTTCATGGTCACATTCTTTTAATGGTTAAAAAAGTCACGTAAGAAGGTTTTATCGAAAAGAACTACACATTAACTCTACACTTGACGGGATTCCATTTTTTGGAATTTCCGTCATTTTTTCACTCGAAGTCAACTATAGTCCTCCTTTACATGAAATTATCGCTACCGCTAGCTCCTCCATACATTTGTTCTGATAACTGCCACTGCAATACGCCAATAGCTGGGAAAACCGCATGTTATTTCACATCCACATTAAGACTAGCCCCTAGATATATAACCCAACCACCTAAAAATATCAAAAATCAACCAAATTCAGACATATTATTAAATCCAATAGTAATTTCATCCATTAAAATAATTAAGTTTATATATAAGCGTAGTACCTCCTTATTGATCAATTTTGGAAAGAAAGTGGTGAATCACTTTCCATGTGCACATAGGGGTAACTTCTGCATGTTTAATGGGGCCTTGTTTTAAAATCTATAAGGGAAGGTTTGATGACTATCTCAAAAGGAAAAGCGGATCAGGAACTAGACTACACAAGTCTTGAGGACATCCAGCTCATAGAGCAGGTGGTCAAAAACAATGACTCAAAGTTATTTGGTATCCTCTACGACCGATACTCCAACATTGTCTACAACAAGTGCCTGAGCTTTGTAAAGAGCAAGGACGAAGCCCAGGATTTGACACACGACATATTTATCAAGCTGTTTTTCCAGCTTAAAAAGTTTAAGGGAGACGCTAAATTCTCCACTTGGCTCTATTCCTTTACTTATAATTTCTGCGTAAACTACGTTCAGCGTAAATACCAGAAAAAGAAAGAGACATTTCAGCGCTTGGATGATTTACAACATCACCCTTATGAAGAAATCGATGATAGTGAAATTTATAAAATGCAAGCTGAACGCTTACAGCGATCCCTTCAGTCCCTGGATCCCAACGATAAAATGGTCCTGTTGATGAAGTATATGGATGGGATGTCCCATAAAGAAATCCAACAATCCATAGGAGTAGGAGAATCAGCGGTAAAGATGAGAATCAACCGTGCCAAACAGCGATTATTGGATATTTATAAAAATATTGACTGATGAATAATCCTTTTAAAGAAATAATCAGTGACGAAAAATTACCGGAATATATCCGCCAAAAGGTAATTGACGATATCAACCTGATAAAATTATCCATTGATATGGCTGACCTATTTATGGTCAAGAGCCCAGGTGTCTTGGGGACACTATTCGATGACAAAAATAAAAATCCTGATAAATAAATTTACAATTGCTATTATGAAAGATGTTTTCGACAATACAGACTGGAGTTTTTACTTGGTAGATAACACGCTCAAGCAAATTGGTGACTTTTTACCCCGGTTGTTTGTGTTTATTGTGCTGTTGGTAATGGCATGGTTGATCATGCGTGGTTTGCTTTTTTTAATTAAGAAACTGCTCAAGTTATCCAAAATAGACGACTTGGCAGAAAACCTTAGCGAAAGTGATCTGTTTAACCATATCAAAATCAAACCTTCGGCCATTATTATGGCCTTTGCCAAATTCTTTTTTGTACTCCTGATCATTATTTTCGGTGCCGATTTCCTGCAGTTACATGCTGTATCGGACGAAATCAGTAAATTTCTTGGATATATCCCCCAAGTTTTTGTGGCCATTATCCTTTTTGTATTGGGTGTGTACCTGTCCATTGTGGTCAAAAAGTTCATCAGGGAGTTACTCCGATCGTTTGGATGGTCTGGCGCATCGGTTATTTCCAATATTGTCAGCTATATTATCCTGATCATTGTCAGTATAACCGCCCTTAGTCAAGCGGGAATCAACACCCATGTCATCACAGACAATCTTTCCCTGGTATTGGGAGCATTTCTTGCTTGTTTTGCCTTGGCTATCGGATTGGGTTCTAGAGAGGTTGTATTGCGAATTCTTTACAGTTTTTATTCTAAAAAGAATTACCAAATCGGTCAAGTGATCAAATTTGATAACATCGAAGGGGAAATCCTGGCCATCGACAATATTTCTATCACACTTAAAACCGATAGCGGAAAGATGATTGTCCCGATTAAGGATCTCGTGGATACCAAAGTAAAAATTCTGAGCAATGAATAAGAAAAATGCTGTCTCATAAGTTAAAGTTGGCGATGATCCCATTCACATAATTGAATGACACTTCATTGGAACTTGTTGGCCGCATAACCTAAGCTGCAACTAACTTCCCTATGGAACCTTGGATCGGTCAGTTTTAATGATGAGACAGTTTTTTTTACACCATGATATAGTTAACCCTTTCCTTGCTCAATAATTCATCCTCAAATTCCTCTCCTGTCTTCACAAGCAAAATTATACTGGCTTTGGGAAACTGCGCAATCACGTAGTTAAGTATTTTTACGGTTTCTTTATATAAACCAAGCATCACAATGTCCGGTGCCGGGGTACACGCTTTTAGTTTTTGTCCCACCTTTACGAAAGTATTGCTGTTTCCAAGGCAGGTAAACTTATGGCGGCTCAGGCTTAGCTGAATCTTTGTCAACACCTCCGGATCATTTTCGATAATATAGTAGCCACAGCCCTCATTTAAATCATTCATAACAAGTCATTTTCTGTAAAGATTAATTTTCAAACCTGAAATATGCATTAGCTAATCCACGCCACTGCGCACAAGGATTCCGGCCAAAAGCTATTTTAAAATCGGTCACTCATTTTGCTTTAGCCCTGGCTAACCATCTGGGTGACATTATCGCTCCCTACTGATCAATTTGCTTATCGTATTGGCACTTTCTCATAGTAGGCGGAGCAGCCTATCATGATTCCTAATGCACCATCGGGTTTAAAGAAAAATAATTACGAAACAACAACCAACATTAGCCCTACGCACATGTACGCAAAGGTTTAAAAAGCTAAAACTTACGCTTTCGCACGTTGCCCGACGTGCCTACCTCCTGTAGCCTCAAATGAGGGATTCGATAATCCCATTTAACTTTTCATCTCCAAACAATTTACCTATCATAAGACTTCCTTTATCCAAGCCTCTTTAAACCCTTTCCGCTGATAACTGTCCAATTCTGCCCTTGCTACAACAGCATTGGTTAGGTACCTAAGAAACCATAATAACAGCCAGTTCGCTCTTCATAAAAACATCCTGCCGTCGACCTGTCCTCTTCAGTTAGATTTGACAAATATTGTGTGGCATTTTCTTCCTGGGAAAACACCCCTGAAATAATATAATGGCTGGATTCAAATGACGGTTCTTGCTGAGAGAGCGTGGTTTTCTCGGACGGTTTAGCCTGGTCACCTCCGTTCATTTTAAAGGTAATTTCCGTCCTCCTGTTCAATTGATGGTCTTTTTCAGTACAAGAGGCATCGCTGCAGTCATGCACCGGCCTGGTCCTACAATACCAATTTTAGCTGATCTTTCCCTCCTCGATCCCTTGGTTTAGCAAGAAATCTTTCACTACTTTAACCCCTCGAATATCCGTATGGCCGACCACTTCAATTGTGAACTCATCATGTACCTGAAGAAGGATCGCTATCTTATCGAGGTCATGGACACTTTTTGGCCTTAACGAAGCCTTGTCAAAATCAAAATAAACAACAGTAGTCTCCCCCCCCAAAAAAATCAGGTTGGGAACAGGGATCTTCAAATTCGCTCGGCAATTCGCAGTCATGCTATATTCGATCAAACAATTTCCAATTCTTCTTGATGATAACGGACAGCCACCATGGATTTATCGCTATGGTAAATTCCACCAAGCTTCGGCAGCTGACATCCTCAGGATATTGACCAATCTGCTGATTTCCAGAAAACCCTAGAGAATACCACTATGGCCCCTGTTGTCATTTTTCACCTAATCCCAGCAAAACTAGACCAGTCCAAAAGACCTAGACCTGATATACATCTCGCTAAAAGCTGATATTTATCAGCTTTTTTTTTGAAAAGAACAATTGAATCACACTATGTTGGCTCGTTTTCAAATCGTTAAATGTTGTTCAGACGACTTGTATATACCTTTGCCCCGATAAATGAAAATCTCATGTTCGGAGACAGCAGGCATCAATAAAATCGATCACCGTAACACCAAAAACTTCATCATCATTTCCATCGCCTTCAACCTTGAAAAAACACCCCTACTAAGAATTGATTTTCAAAACCTTAAATCAAAAACATTTACAAAAAACCAACATTCATTATGCTTTTTCTTGACTTTATTTCAGTAATTAAGTCATACGTAAAATTTGTATATTATAATATTTACTATATTTAAGTATTTTTTTATAATATTACATCCGTATACAAACTTATAATAACCTAAAGTTACTTTAAATTACATTTTTCATAGTATTTATACCAAAAATAAGTAAATTTTATTTTACACATCACCAGACCTAAAAACATCAAACACATCTTCGCTATAGGATGCATTTCCTTTTCAATTAATGGGACATGCATTCCACCTTAAAAAACAGCTCAAAAACCGGTTTAATCCACCCACGATCACCACAAGTTCAAATCTCTTTTGTAGCTTTATTCTTAGTCAACCAAACCAACCCCTCATGAATCCTACCGATACCATTTCCGACCGGGCAAAAGCCATCATGGAAAGCCCCATGCGGGCAGACTTGGAGGTATACTTTGATGCTTTGGAAAACCTGTACCATCCCAGTAAAAATCCCCAGGGAGCCTTCCCCCTAAACATGGCAGAAAACACCTTGGGCTGGAACCTGCTGAAGTCCAAAATCCAGCAGATCCAAGAAAACGAAATCGTTCCAGACTGGGCATCCAAGTACGGCAACACGCTCGGAGTGGATTCCTTTCGGGAAACCGTGGCTCAGTTCCTGTCCACGTTTCTGATAGGCTGCCCCATCCAGCAGGAGCATTTGGCGTTTTCATCGGGATTGACTTCGGTCATAGATCTCAGCGTATTTTTACTGGCAAACGAAGGCGACACGGCCGTTTTCCCAGCACCTGCCTATCCCGTCTATAAAAATGACATAGGGGCCATTCCGGGCATAAAGCGCTTTGACCTGCAGACCCATGACACGATCGATGAACTGTCCGCTGGTATTCCACTTGATGAAAAGTCCCTTCGCCAAGCGCTCAAAACGCTAGAGGAATCGGGAGAGCGGTTCAAAATCCTGGTCCTCACCCATCCTGACAACCCCACTGGAGCTGTTTATTCGGATAAGCAACTCACACTCATTGCTGATTGGTGCATCGACCATCGCATCCACTTGGTGGTCAATGAGATCTATGGATGCTCACTGATCGACACTAACCATCCGGCCATTGCCGGTGACTACCCAGCACAGGTTTCCTTCAGGTCTTTCGGCAACATCATGGCCGCATACAAAAGCCCCTACCTCCACCTCTGGTATTCTTTTTCCAAGGATTTTGGCATATCAGGATTCCGGGTAGGATTGGTACACTCATATAACGAAGCGTTCCTTAATGCCTATGCCAACGCCAACCTGACCCATTCGGTCTCCAATTATACCCAATGGATATTGCAGTGCCTTTTGGAAGATCATGATTTTATTGCCGATTACCTTCGGCAATATCAAAAGGAGCTGACTGCATGCTATGTGATGGTAGTGGAATTACTCAAAAAGCACCAAATTCCTTATGTTCCTTCCCGAGGGAGCTTATTTGTTTGGATCGATCTTTCAGACTGGCTTGAGGAAAACACGGATATCGGTCAGGAGGCATTATGGCTGGACATCTATCATGCTACCGGGGTGCTGCTCACCCCCGGGGAAGGCTTTGGTCACCGGCAGAAGGGCCATTTCCGCTTGGTCATTTCCTACCATATCCCTTCGCACCTGAGGGTGGCCCTCCAGCGCCTGGATGATTATCTGCAAAAAACAGTCCGAACTAAGGATTGATCCATCCACTCTTTTCCGCAGTGGAAGGCATTACCCTAGCCGCCTCAAAGTACCTTTTCCGGGCAGCACTGACGGTATCGACAAAATGTTCTCCCAAGCGTTGGTCCTTAGAGGATTTTGTGGACAATCTGCTGACCTGGTCCTGGAAGTCCTGATCTCCCCACCGCTCTGCAAAAAATGCCAATGTCGGTTCCTCTAGCCCCAATCGGTCGATCCAGCGGTAAAGGGCTCGCATGACCGCTTGGCCATCATTTCCCTTAGCCGCCTGCTTGAATTGCTTGAAGAAATAAGGCTCGGACCTTAGATAAGCCTGTCGCTTTGCTTGGTAGCCCTTGACCAAACGCGGCACATATTTCAGCATAAAAAACAACAGCAGCACCACCAAAGCCAAAATGATGGCCAACTGCTCAGGACTCAAGCCCAAAAATGTCAACGGCACCTTCTCCGCTTCGGCGGTCACCTCCGCCTGCTGCACCGCCATCAAGGAGTCCTTTAAGGTTTCCAGCATTCCCAAATTGGGATTGGGCTTTACCTCTACCTGAACAGCCGGCAGGGTCCGTTTATAAAGCTGCTGACGGTATGGATTCCACCAGGTAAACACCATTTCGGGAATCTCCACCGTTCCTTCTTTTTCAAAAAGATAGCGCGTCATATCGCTCCTGACTGCTCCAATGGCCGTTTTGGAACGAATATTTTCAATGTCGCTTCTGCCGGGATATTGGCTGACCCCTGGCAGGCTGTCCCACTTTACCGGCGGGATCAGCTGCGGAACCGTATTGTCCGCATTTCGGATGATCGTCCGCTGGATCACATCGCCGACTTTGACATCGGTTAGCTTCCCTCCCCATTCCTGACGGACACTCAGGCCGTTGGCCACCAGCCAACCTTCCACATCAAAACCGGGAGGAGCCGGCCTCACCTTGATCACCTGTTCTTTGGTGCTCACGACATGTGAATTTCCCTTGTAACCGCCTTCTGCCGGTGATTCCACCGTAATGTCAATGGAGGGGATGGTGATATCCTTATTGGCAAATGGAAAAACATTGTAGATCATTTCCACTCCGGAAAAGGTCTTGCCGTTTCTGGAAGTACTGGTACTGATATTGCGAAAAAACACTGTATAGGCACCGTTGACCTTGATATTACCGGGATCCACCCCTTTGGTAAACCAAGTGGACGTGTATACGCGAACCGTCACCTCCACCGGCTCACCCACATACGCCGTGCGCTTGTTAAGCTGCACCTCACTCCACAGGGTCTGCGCCGAAACGGGCAGTACCCAAGCGGAAAACAACCACAACCCCACGAGCAAGCTCCTGAGCAAAACCAAGCCATACCCGTTTCGGTCCAGTGCCGCTCTGTCTTTTTGTGGGGCAATGACAGCTCCCTTCATAGGTGTATACCGGTTACCAGGCTTTTTCATTCGGATCAGGTTTGATTTTCTTTCGCTTCACCTCAAATTCAAATTTCTTTTGCAGAAACCGCGCGGGATCATCATCGATTTTTCGAAGCAGTACTTTTTGCGCGTCATCAGCTCCCCCGCCCGACTTAAAATCATCCGGCACCTCGTCCATCTCCTTGGCCGTTCTGGTTCCGGTGGTGGCGGTTTCCGATAGGCGCTCCTTTTCCATGTCTTTCTTGGTCGCCTCTTGGCCTCCACCACTCAAATCCTCAGGACTCTTGTTTTGCCGGGTTTTGGCAGGGCCTTTCTCAGCTTGTTCTTCCGCACTGGCAGGATCCATTTCACGTCCTCCTGAGAGCACCCTGTCCAGCGCTTGCTTGTTTTTCGTGGCCACGGCCAACGTCGGGTCTTGGACAGCAGCCATCCCAAAAGCCATTTGAGCAGCTGCATAATCCCCGACCTTAAAATAGGCCAAGCCCAAATTATAACTTCCCATCGCAGTGGTATCCTGACTCAAGGCCTGAATGGCATCATCATAGTCCCCTGCCTTATAAAAAGCGACTCCTTTACGGAGCGGGTCATGGTACAGCTTTGCCGCCTCTTCAAAATCCCCCACATCACTTTTCCGCTGTCCTTGGTAATCCCTTGTGTACCAAAGGTCCGCAAATCCTTCTAAGGGCTCTTTTTGTCCGCATGAACTGAGCATTACCGCCAACCCAAACACGACCCAGCCACGCCTGAACCACATCAAAAGGATTAGGGCCGCCGGAATTACCAATAGCAGCCCGGCATCCCGCCACTGGTCTTGCTTTTCCTCGGGCTCCTCGGTAAAACGAAGGTTTTCCCTCACATGCTCGGCAATCCACTTCACATCGCTGTCATCCAAGGTAAGGGTGTGCACCCGACAGTTTTCCAGCGAACCAAGCTGGCTCAACACCGTCGCGTCCATCGCAGAATGCACCGCCTTACCACCTACCGTCAACGATCCGCTGCCAGCATAGGCAGGCACCTCGCCCCCCGAAGGGGTATTAAAGGGCATGATCTCCAGCCGCCCTTTCCGGGAGGTCATAAATCCCTGGATGGTCTTAAAAGTCTCCTCCGAAAAATCATCGGACAGCAGCAACACCGTCCCCGGCGCAGCGGTCACCGCCATCAAGCTATCCGCCAAGGCCAGCCCCTTGGAAAGGTCCGACCCCCTGAAGGGCATCACCTTAGGAGACAAGGTCTCAATATGGCTTTTGATAATGTTATAATCCGAGGTCAAGGGCACGATCGTATGGGCAGTCCCGGCATACCCCACTAACGCCACCCTCGCTCCCGGGCGGGCATCCAGCAAATCGGCCACTTTAAACTTGGCCCGTTCCAGCCTGTTGGGCTGAATGTCGTCGGCGAGCATGCTTTGGGACAGGTCCAGCAGGATCACCATCGGCGTTTCCAATACCTGCCCGGGCACTTCCACCTTTTTCCAAGTGGGACCAGCCAAGGCCAGGACACCCAGACTGAGCCCAAAGACCATCAACAGGTGCATTATCAGCTTCATCCGTCCACTGCCTTTGGCAATCATAAAAGGCCTAAGATGAGGGGCAATGTGTTTTTTCCACGGCATCCGCTCCTGAAGGTTGGCCAAGCCCAGTACCAGCAACAAGCCCACCCCGGCAAATCCCCAAAGCAGCGTTGGCCTCAAAAAGTGAAAGGCCTCCCAATCTATTGGAAACAAATCTTCAAACATACGCCTCTCGGTTTCGTGATTTCTTCAATAATCCCACCAGGCTGGCCACTAAGTTCGCGAGAAAGGCCAAGCCCAAGGCCGCTGCCAGTGGGTACATGTACAGCAAGGTCTCAGGGCGATGCTCCTCTTCCTCATATTCGATCGGTTCCAGCTTGTCCACCTCAGTATAAATCTGCTGTAACTGCTCGGCATCTTTGGCCAGAAAGTACTTCCCTCCTGTCATCTCCGCGATCTGCTGAAGGGTCTTCTCATCCAGGTCCGAACTTTGGCTGCCCGGATCACCAATACCGATCGTATAGATCATCACTGAATCCTGCTTGGCCATATCCGCGCCATCCAACGGCAGCACATCCGTCCCGGCATCCACTCCATCGGTAAGCAACAGCATTACTTTGGTCTTAATGGTATCTTGATCAAACATGTCAATCCCCTTGGCAATGGCTTTACCAATATGGGTCATCTGGCCCGCCATCCCCACATCTGCCTCTTCCAGCATTTGGTCCACTGTCTGCAGGTCAGGCGTAAACGGCGCCTGCACATATGCATTGGTCGCAAAAAACACCAAGCCCATCCGGTCTCCTTCACGCTTCTCGATAAATTCGTGCATCAGTGATTTAACCGCATCCCATCGACGTACTTTTTGCCCATCGACTTCCCAGTCCTTCTGGGCCATGCTAAATGAAATATCGGCTGTAATCAAAAAATTACGAGAGGTCTTCACCTTCATTTTGGGTTCCCCTACCAGCTGTGGAGAAGAAAGGGCCGCCAAAAACAACCCCCAAATCAGGATGAGTGCCAACCAATTGAAGAAGTTCCTTCTTTTCACCAAAGCGGACTTCCGAGGTTTGCCACCGGTATAATCCAAAGCCCTTTGGTACCCCGGAAACAGTAGGGCAGCACTTCTCATCCGCAAGGGAGGCAGCAGCCAAAACAGCAATAATGGCAGCGGAAACAGCCAAAAAACCCACGGGTACGCAATTTCAAAATTAGCTGGCATCATGGTCTCTTATCCACTTTTTGGTATTTGAAATAATAGCTTTCCTCACCTGCTCGTCCGGTTGCTCTTCCTGATAAACCAATCGTTCGATCCGGTCATAGATCGAAGCAAATTGAACCCCTTGGGCCTTTTTGTCCAAAAACATGTACCAGGCCTTTCCATACATGTTCCCGACCTGATCCCTTCCATAAGCATGCATGGCGGTGCGTTTTAGGAGCACAAGGCTATGGACCAAAGGACTTTGGCCCGAAACGACCCGCTCAAGCTCTGCCAAGGCTGATCTACGGTAGGCATTTTTTCGATAGGCCCTCACCTTTAAAAAGCCAACGATCAAAATCCCCAGGAGCACCAATCCTCCCAAAATCGGCCAGCCAATGGTCTCAAAAGAAAAAGGCACTGCCGATGGTTCCTGCAAAGGCCCCAGATCGAGCTTTGCAGCTAAGTGGACCAGGGAATCGGTCGCCAAAGAATCTTGCCTCACCAACATGCTCATTGTTTGCCCTTTTTAAAATATGCCTTGATCTGACTTTCCAATGGTGTTACCGTATCCACGCTGAACACCGGAATGCGGTGTTTCTTCAGGGTGGCCTCAAAGCCCATCAAATCAGCATCAAACCCTTCCTCAAATTGCTTGCGCACGTGGGATTTTTGGCCATCTATACTCACTTGGTAGTCTTGGTTCCCGGCGATAAATTTCGCCTTCGGCACCGTACGCTCCATGGGATCATACACTTTGGCCACCACCACGTCATTATGCTGGGCTATCTGCTTGAGGTACTTGATTGTCTGCGGAGAATAGCGGTGAAAATCCCCGATAAAAAAAACCAAAAAATCATGCGTAACAATATTCCTGATCCGGGCAATCACATCCCGGAGTGCCACATCAAATTCAAATTCATTGGAATGAGCCAGCTCGTGGTTTCGGGAAACAATTTTCTCCATAAACCGCAAAATATTTTTCCGGTCTCGCTTGGGAAATATAATATCGGTTCCCTCATCCGCAAAGACCACTCCGCCTACACGGTCTCCCTCTTTGAGCACCCGAAACGCCAGCATGGCCGCTAACTCTGCCGCCACGACGGATTTGGTGCGTTTCTGAGAACCAAAAAACATGGATTTCGACTGGTCTACCACTATCAATGCCGGCTTTTCCTTTTCTTCGGTAAACACCCGGGTATGTGTCCGCTGGGTCCTCGCGGTAACCTTCCAGTCGATGTTGCGGATATCGTCTCCCTTCACATAATTCCTGACCTCCTCAAAGTCAAGCCCCCTTCCGCGCAGTTTGGATGCATGCTTGCCTGCCAAAATGGTATTCACCTTCTGCTTTCTAGCCCTCAGGCTAAAGTGATGGGCCACGTACTCCATCCTGAGCAGTTCGGGCAGGGAGGTAAAAACCTCCGCAGGATATTTTTCGCGCACCTTGGCCATACGTTTCTTTTATGCTACTACAGCTACCTTACTGATCACTTCCTCCAGCACCTTATCGGCCGTAATGCCCTCAGCATTGGCTTCATAGCTTAGGATAAGGCGGTGCCGGAGACAGTCATGCACCACCGCCCGCACATCTTCGGGCGTCACATGGTCACGGCCTTCCATCCAAGCGTGGGTCCTCGAGGCCCGGTCCATCGCTATGCTCCCCCTCGGGCTGGCCCCAAAATCAATCCAACTGTCCAGTTCTTCACTGTACTTTTCGGGATAGCGGGTCGCTGAGATAAGGTCTACGATATACTTTTCCATCGGCTCACTGATCTTCACGTGAGCGATCTCCTTTCTGGCCGTAAAAATCACTTCAGGACTCAGCCGTTCCTTTTGTTCCTCTTTGGCCGTTTGCTGCTCCTCCCTGTTTAGGCGGAGAATGGCCAATTCGGACGCATCGTCGGGATAATCGATGACCACGTGCATGAGAAAACGGTCCATTTGCGCCTCTGGAAGCGGATAGGTCCCTTCCTGTTCCACCGGGTTTTGCGTGGCCATGACCATAAACAATGGATCCATGGCGTAGGTCTTCCCCGCCACAGACACTTGTCGCTCCTCCATCGCCTCAAGCAAGGCGGATTGCACTTTTGCAGGAGCCCTGTTGATCTCATCGGCCAAGATCAGGTTGCTAAAAATAGGTCCCTGCTGGAAAACGAATTTTTCTTTTAGTTCGGGCTGGTAGATTTCTGTCCCGGTGATATCGGAAGGCAAGAGGTCCGGCGTAAACTGGATCCTGCTCAGCCCACAGTCCAATTCCTTGGAAAGGGTCTTGATCGCCCGGGTTTTGGCCAGGCCGGGAAGCCCTTCCAAAAGCATGTTCCCATCTGCCAGCAGGACAAGGATAATGCGCTCGATCAACTTATCCTGTCCAATAATAGCGGCCGACATGCGTGTTTTAAGCTCCTGTATTGATTCGATTGCTGTCATGTAATGGCTGTTGAATACTGATTATTTTGCTAATGGTGTTTGAGTATTGATTGGGCTACCGGTCAGAAAGCACTGTCCCAATACTTCATAAACAACCTTCCCCTAATCCGATAAACATTCAAGTCAAAAAGGGGCAGCCAAAGAATTGCCGCCCCATTTTGATGATACTTCATGAAATGATCCGCCTAATTTCTTGGAGGACTGGCCATCTGCTGTACCACTTTGTCGATGGAAAGGGAAGATCCTGTCTGTGGAGGAAAGTCCTTAAATGTGGACAAAAACTCTGCTGCGTAACGCTGCGCAGGCACAAACAACCACATATTTTCACCATACCATCGAACATACATCCTTGAGTCTGGAGAAACTTCATACGGATCGGCTCTTAAATTAACGATCAATGGCCAGCTAGGAGATTTTCGATATGCTTCGGTAATATCACCCTCCATGATGGTAAAATGTAGCTTCCACATACCATAACGGATGGCGTTTAGGTTAGCTCCGGCATCAAAGTAGAAAATTTCCTTTCTCGGGGATTCTTCTACCTCACCTTTCAGGAACGGTAACATATTATACCCATCCAAGTGCTGCTTGAAGGTCTTCCCATTGGCCTGATAACCGTTCAATACTTTTTCCTTGATATTGGGCTCACCAGCGGCGGCCAAAATGGTCGGCATCATATCTTCATGAGAGAAAATATCATTAAATACCGTTCCTGGCTCGATTACCCCTGGCCAACGAATGGCACATGGCACTCGGAAACCACCTTCCCAAGTGGTACCTTTTTCGCCTCGGAAAGGCGAACTACCACCATCAGGCCAAGTGACTTTCTCTGCTCCATTGTCGGTAGAATACATCACAATGGTATTGTCTGTTATCCCGAGCTCATCTAGTTTATCCAGAATTCTTCCTACTGCCTTATCATGCTCAACCATTCCATCTGGATATAGCCCAATTCCAGTCACACCTTCGCTTTCCTCCTTCAAGTGTGTCCAAACGTGCATACGAGTAGCGCTCAGCCATACAAAGAATGGCTTGCCATCAGCGTGAGCCTTTTCGATGAATTCGATGGCTGCATCTTCAAACTCCTCATCGACGGTTTCCATCCGCTGCTTGGTCAAGGGACCGGTATCTTCGATACTGCCGTCAGCGGTACTGTGAATCACCCCTCTTGGGCCAAATTTCTTTCTGAACTCGGGATCCTTGGGATAATAATAACCTTCCGGTTCTTCTTCAGCATTAAGGTGGTAAAGGTTTCCGAAAAACTCATCAAAACCATGGTTGGTAGGCAGGTGCTCGTCCTGATCGCCCAAGTGGTTTTTACCGAATTGGCCAGTGGCATAGCCCTGAGGCTTCAGCAGATCCGCAATGGTGGGCTGCGAAGCCTGAATACCATGGGAATCTCCCGGCATACCAATTGTCAAAAGACCAGATCTAAAAGGATGCTGACCTAAAATAAATGCCGCACGACCGGCTGTACAGGACTGCTGTCCGTACCAATCGGTGAAAACAGCTCCTTCATTCGCTATCCGGTCAATATTGGGCGTCTCATAGCCCATCAGCCCGTTGTTGTTAAATCCGACATTGGACCAACCAATGTCGTCCCCCCAGATGACAAGCACATTCGGCTTGTCCTGAGCTTCTGCAAGCTGCCAACCACCGGTTGCCAAAATGCAGGTTACTAATAGTTTTCTGATCATTAGAAATGGTTTAGGTGAACATGTAAAATTAAAGTCTTTTATTGCCTAGGGGTGAAACTTCCCGACTCCTGTCTAGGAGGAAAATCCTTAAAGGTCGCCATAAAACTTCCCACGATATTTTTCAATGGTTCAAAAGCAAACATCCGGCGTACTACCCAATCATCGTAATAGGCAGAATTATCCATGGCCAACTCAAATGGATCGGCATAGAGATCCACCAAAAGAGGAGCCTTCAGTACGGTTTGGGGATAAATCCACGCACCAAGCCCCTCATGATCTTGGGTGGAAAAATGGAACTTCCATCTTCCGTACCGCACCGCGCCCAAAGATCCATCATCCACAAAGGCAAAAAATTCATTTCTGGGACCCTCCTCTGCATCACCCGTCAGATAAGGTAGAAAATTATACCCATCAATATGGACTTTGAAGGTCTTGCCCGCAGCGCTATGGCCATTGAGGAGTTTGGATTTGATATCCGAATCTCCAGCAGCAGCCAATAATGTAGGTAAGCAGTCTTCTAGCGAAATGATCTCATTGGAAACTTTACCTGCGGCAATCTTCTCTGGCCATCGGATCATAAACGGCACACGGATACCGCCTTCCCAAGTGGTGGCCTTTTCTCCTTTGAACGGGGAAGTTCCACCATCAGGCCAAGAGAATTTTTCCGCTCCGTTATCGGTAGTATAAATCACAATGGTATTATCCGTTATGCCCAACTCATCAAGTTTGTCCAGCAAAATTCCAATTTGATAATCGTGCTGGGTCATGCCGTCTGCCATGATTCCCAAACCTGTCTTCCCATCATACTCTTCTGGTAAATGGGTAAAAATGTGCATTCGGGTGGTATTAAACCAAGCGAAAAATGGTTTATCGGCATCGTGCTGTTCTTCGATGAAATCCATGGTAGCATCCAAGAACTCCTGATCAATGGTTTCCATACGCTCCTTGGTCAAAGGCCCGGTATCCTGAACTGGGCCATCTGCGCTGGATTTCAGCACTCCCCGTGGGCCATAATTCTCTCTAAAGTCTGCACTTTTGGGGTAATCGGGATTTTCGGGCTCTTCCTCTGCATTCAAGTGGTAGAGATTGCCAAAAAATCTATCAAATCCATGATTTGTAGGCAAAAATTCATCCAAATCACCAAGGTGGTTCTTCCCGAACTGACCCGTAGCATAGCCATGGGGTTTGAGCAGTTCGGCGATGGTGGGATCTTCAGGCTGTAGCCCCATGGGATCTCCCGGCATCCCAATCTTAAGCAACCCTGTTCGCTTCGGACTCTGGCCGGTAATGAAAGCCGCCCTTCCGGCGGTACAGCTTTGCTGACCATAGGCATCCGTAAACCGCATGCCCTCATTGGCAATCCGATCGATGTTTGGCGTCGTATAGCCCATCATTCCATCGTTATAGGCACTCGTATTGAACCAACCAATGTCATCCCCCATGATGACCAATATGTTTGGTTTTTCTTGCCCCATGGAAGGATAGAATCCCCACAGCACAAGAAGCACTGTTAAAAATAAAGGTGTCTTGCGTACCATACTTTCACGTTTTTTCAAATTCTAATTGAAGTTATAAATTATCCCAAACGAATAATGGTAACCTTTACCAGTGCCTGCCAATATTTATGGAATGTTTGCAAGAAAAGATCGTTTTAAAAAGACAGAGGGCAGCCGAGCTCCGAAAACTTACCACTATGCCATCGCCATATCCAAATGGTGTAAAGCTGATGTTGATGACAAAAATCAGTGTAAAAACCTTACCTCAAATTTAAGGAGGGCAAAACAATAAATGCCCTGCAGGAAACTCGTCGGCTTCCTGCAGGGCATTTAAATTCCATGTTCCCTAACCCGTTTTCTTTAAAACAGGCTGGGCACCAAACTACCCAAATGCGATCCGAACGCCAAGATCAAACAGGAGATCACCGCTCCTATACTAATGGCTACAAAAGAAGAGACACGTGGCAATTTGAAGATGTAGGCTGCAATGGTCCCCATGTAAACCCCCGTGAAGGGCAGCGGAATCATGACAAACATCATCAAGCCCCAGAAGCCGTATTTTTGGATTTTATCGCCTACGCCACTTTTGGCGCGGCGCATCAATTTTACCGATTGGCTTTTGTATACCCGATACTGCCATAATTTACCATTGAAGGTATCGATCAAAAACATCATCAAAGGAAATACCAGCAAATTGGCGATCAGTCCTACTCCCAATGCTGTCAGCGGATGGAGGCCATTGAGGACTCCGTACGGAATGCCTACCCGCGACTCTCCAAAGGGAGAAATACTCAATAAAAAGGTGTAGATTATGATATTGATCATTTAGAATAAAATAAATACGTAGGAAATGCTCGTTTTTCACATTTCTTAACAGCAACGTACCGAAACGATCCGGGCACATCCATTAAGGCGTGAAACGAGGTTGTTTAAATCAATAGTTGATGGCAGGAACTCAGCAAACCGGCGGAGCCCTTCCTGAAAAATGCGGCACAGCTCCTTGACATGGCGAAGCTTTCCATAGCGGATTATAAGCACTTAAAAAAACTTGATCGTGTACGCTAAAGTCTACTGACTTCAGGAAAAAGGTTTTGCTCGGATGTTGCTCATGATCACTGAAGCTTACCCGCTCGGCTGTAGAACGCGCCTGAACATGGCTCCTGGCCAAGGAAAAATCCTTTCCCTTCGCCAAGCGGACATTTTCTTTTACAGCCTTGGCTACAGTCGCCTCTTCCATTTCCCCAAGGAAAAAGGTAAAGGCCACCAGGCAGAATAAAAAGAAAACGATTTTGGAGCTCTTATTCATTATCGCGAATGTAGATACTTTAAACTGATTTATGGCAAACAACCATTACACTTCTACGAAAAACATTTAATCAAGTTTGATGCCAATTGTATATTACATGACACCTTGACCATTTTTTTGGACCATCCCCCATCTTTTGGCAGTAACAGGCTAAAAAAAAAGCCATCCAGCACCTGAACGTGTGTGCTGAATGGCTCGTTCTGAACATGACGCTGCCCCTTAGGACAACGCTTCCGTTCGGACTTTTTCCACCTCATCGGGCGCAATGGGAAGTGGCGTTCCCAATAGGTCTGCACCGCTATCGGTAATGGCAAAATCCTCTTCCACACGGATTCCTCCAAAGTCCCGGTAAGTCTCCAATTTATCGTAATCGATAAATTCCTTGAATTTGCCCGCTGCTTTGTTCATGTCTATCAGCTCGGGAATGATATATATGCCCGGTTCCACGGTAATCACATTGCCCGGCTCCAAAGCCTTGCCAAGTCTCAGTGACTTCAACCCAAACTCAGTGGATTTTTGGAGTTCAGGAGTATAGCCTACATACTGCTCTCCCAGGTTTTCCATATCGTGCACGTCCAAGCCCATCATATGGCCCAGTCCACATTGAAAGAACATGGTATGTGCACCGGCGGCCACGGCCTCTTTGGCATCTCCCTTCATCAAGCCCACACCTTTCAGGCCTTCCACCAAGGTTTCAGCTGCCAATAAATGGACATCCAAGAAACGCTTCCCGGGCCGCAGGGCCTCCACTGCGGCACGATGGGCATTGTACACGCATTCGTAAAGCTCTCGTTGTCTGCTGTCAAACTTGGCACTAACAGGAAAAGTCCTGGTCATATCGCCGGCATAAAATTCCGTAGATTCAGCTCCTGAATCAAAAAGCAAGATATCCCCTTCTTTCAGGGTATTGCCGTAGTAATGGTTGTGCAGGGTTTGTCCGTCTTTGGTGGCAATGGGAGGAAAAGCCAAGGAAGCATTATAAGACCGGGCCACACTGGTGGCCACGGCTACCAACTCATATTCCTTCATGCCTGCCCGCGCTGCCTTCATCACGGCCAGGTGCACTGCTGATGTTCTGCTTACCGCTTCGTCCATCTGCTCCAGTTCTTCAGCTGACTTGATATTACGCTGCTTTGCCACCGCTTGGATCAGTTTAACAGAAGGCATTTTTTCTATTTCCTCCACGGATTTCCCCAGCAGCCCCCTGAGCTGTAGGACGTGTTCTCCCCTGTATGGAGGCAAAATATGGCAATCTGCCTGAACGATCTTACCCAACTTTTCCAAAGAACCGGTATGGCTTACCCCTACTTGTTCCCCAAGCTCAGCGATGGTAGGCTGCGGCCCGGTCCATACGATATCGTCTATCTCATAATCGTTTCCGAAAATATAATCTTTATCCGCATCACAGTCGATCACCCCTACCAATCCCGGCAAGGAAATTCCAAAGTAATATAAAAAAGTACTGTCCTGTCGGTACGGGTACCAATTGTGCTTGAAGTTGATACTGGCTTCATCATTGCCCAAAAACAGCAATTGACCACTGCCCATTTCAGCCCTGAGCTTGGCCCTTCTTTCTTGGTATATTTCTCTTTTGAACATTATAAGTGGGTCGGTTAATAATAATTAAAACACAAATGTCCGAAAGTATTTCGGTCAATCAAAAAAAGATCACCGTTATTGACGATAGGCCCCGGCCTTACCTTATTAGCCCGCGCTCCATAAAAGGAACCGGGCGATGCCGCAACGGGGCCTCTGGCAGCAGTGCTTAGAAAGAGAAATCATATTGCACCCTCACCCGCCAGTCATTGGCCTCCCGGTTTTGGGACATCTCATCAAAGTCAAAGAAGGTAAAATCTGCAGTCAGCTTATTGAGGTGCCCATTAAAGAAGCAGTTGAATGCCAAGGTATACTCTTCCTCACTGTTTTGGGGAAGGCTCAGCTCCGGCTGATAGTGTACATACCGGGAAGCGATCTCGAAAAGCGGCTTGCCCTTGGCAGCGTCTTGATGATTCAGAATATAACCGCCTTGGACGTACAACCCTGCCAAATGTCCCGTGTTGGGGCCATAGTTATCGTTTATCCTTTTCCTGTGGTATTCACTTTGCCAACTGAAGGACTTGTACTGGAAGGCGGTTTCCACCACCCACTGGTTGACTTGGTATTGGCCCGGAGCTCCTGATCCATACCCTGCCAATTCACCTCCACCACTGGAAGAAAAACGGGTATACGGGCTGGTATTGGTGGCTCCTGCCAAAGCAATGGACGCCTGAGGCTTGGATTGGTGCTTCAGATCTGAGCCGGAAATGGCCACCCCGTCGCCCAAAAAATTCCAGAAAACTTTTCCGACATACATGAGCTTTTTATCGTCGTTGTGCCGCGTTTCACGTCCCATGCCGGTCAATATTGAAAAGTGGTAATTAAAATCCAGTAAACCACCCTCATCAATTCGTCCATATACCGATACGCCTTGTTGACGGTCGATGGTAAAAGGCCTGTTGATCAAGGACCGCTCCAGCATTTGCTGCTTCCCACTGGAAATGGACCTTTCTCGGGTATATTCCACTTTCCACTGTCCCGCCTTAAAGCTTAACCATGGCCATTTTTCCACCATCACCCTAAAATCCAGCAGCCTGCTTGCGCCCAATTCATATTCGAAATAATACTTCAACCAAGGCTGATAGGCATGTCCACCAACCTTTAGACGAGCACGGTTTACCTTAAAAAGGTGCTGATCCGGTTCTTCAAAATCATCAAAATCCAATGGATTTTGGTCGTAAGGGAACGCGTATCGAAATTGCAGCCTTCCTGCTATTTGCAACTGAAACCTATTTTCTGGAGTGGTAAATTGGAATCCCTTAGAAGTGTGCCTGATATCCACACTTGCCGAATCTGTTGATGCGGTCTGGGCATGGGTAGTCACAGCAAACGACAGCCATACACAGACAGCAACACACAGTTTGCCCATGTCCATAAAGCGTTTTTTTTTTGTAAATGTAAGTATTTGGTACATTTAAATCGATCCGGCTCCTTGCATTTCCAGATCAAATTAATGTTAAGCTTTCCGTGAAGACCCTTCACGGAAATCGGCTGCAAAATTAACGGTTCGGTGTTTAGCCTACACTAAATCAATATTACCTTTTTGTTAATATTAACGCAATCAAGATAACATATAAGTAACCGTTTTCAAAGGATCGCTCTGCTGGCTTGGTTTCTATATCCCTTCAGGCATAAAAATAAAGAAAACTATTGACCGATCCACCTCTGCCTTCGTTAAGGTAATCCAAATGCCAGACCATCCAGCCCCATATACCGGTGGCAGATCATGAATATCACCAAAACCCGACCTCAATCATCTATTACTGCCGCTAGTGCTACTGAGTTCCACCTTTTTTTTTATCTTTGTCCTGTGAAAAGCAAAACCATTTCCTTAACAAAATCTACACAACATGCCCGAGGTTAAACTCTTTGCCGGAACCAACACAAAAAAACTGGCAGATTCCATTGCAGGAAATTATGGACAAGATTTAGGTGCGATGACCCTATCCATGTTCAGTGATGGAGAAATGTCACCCAGCTTTGACGAGTCCGTCAGGGGATGTCACGTGTTTTTGATCCAGTCTACCAACCCCAATGCGGACAATTTGCTGGAGCTTTGCCTTATGATTGATGCGGCCAAGCGGGCCAGTGCCTACAAGGTTTGTGCCGTGGTTCCATATTATGGCTATGCCCGCCAAGACCGGAAAGACCGCCCTCGAGTATCCATTGCTGCCAAGCTGATCGCCAATATGATCATGTCAGCAGGTGCAGACAGGATCATGACCTGCGACCTTCATGCAGGCCAGATACAAGGTTTTTTTGATATTCCTTTGGATCATTTGAATGGATCTGCTATTTTTGTGCCCTATTTGAAAAGCCTGGACTTGGGCGACAACCTGATCTTTGCTTCCCCAGATGTGGGAGGAGTAAGCAGGGCAAGGGCTTACGCCAAGCATTTCGAAGTAGACATGGTGGTCTGTGACAAACACCGTAAGCGTGCCAATGAGGTCGCTTCCATGCAGGTAATCGGCGACGTAGAGGGTAAAGATGTGGTGTTGGTCGATGACTTGGTGGACACCGCAGGCACGATGTGCAAGGCCGCGGAAATCCTTCTTGACAAAGGAGCGAATTCCGTCAGGGCAATTGCCACGCACGGGGTATTGTCCGGAAAAGCCTACGAAAATATTGAAAATTCCAAATTGTCCGAACTGGTCATCACCGATACCATTCCGATCAAAAAAGAATCTTCAAAAATTAAAGTCCTTACCGTGGCAGAGTTATTTGCCAAGGCGATCCACGCTGTGACCGGAAATGATTCGATCAGTGCGTTGTTTATTTAGCATTTCTTATTTATCACATATTTAATTTAAAAAACTATGAAATCGTTAGAGATTATAGGGTTTAAAAGAGCAAATCTCGACAGTCCTTCCATTTCGGAAATCCGTGAAGAAGGGAATGTACCTTGCGTGGTTTACGGTCCAGGCATCAAAGAGCAGATCCACTTTTATGCACCTGCCATCCTTTTCAGAGAGCTTCTTTACACTCCTGAAGTACACATGGTGGAACTTAACGTGGAAGGAACAAAAGTTAAAGCGATCCTTCGTGAAGCACAATTCCATCCGGTAAGTGATGTATTGCTACACGCAGACTTCTTGGCCTACAGCGACAAAAAGCCAATCAAAATGGACATCCCTGTAGACATCCAAGGTTCTGCACCAGGTATCCTTAAAGGTGGTAAACTGGAAATGAAGACCAGAACGCTAACAGTAAAAGGATTGGCACAAGACCTTCCTGACAGCATTCCTGTATCCATCAGCAACCTTGAACTGGGCAAATCTGTGAAAGTTCATGATGTAAGAGCTGAAGGTTTTGAAATCTTGACCAACCCTAGTGTTTCCATTGCTACCATCGGTATTCCTAGAGCACTTAGAGGTAAGAAAAACAATGAAGAGGAAGAAGAGGCATAAGCCGTTCATCCTTCTGAAACATAAGTATCCAATCCTGTCAGCAATTCCTTGTTGGCAGGATTTTTATTTTACATAAATGTCAAACGAAAACAAACCATGAAATACCTGATCATCGGCCTTGGAAACATTGGCCCTGAATATGAACTGACACGGCATAATATCGGTTTTTTGACATTGGACAGGCTTGCCGATCAGGAAAATGCCGAATGGAGAAGCAACCGCCTTGCCTTCACCTCGGAAGTCAAATACAAGGGCCGCACCCTTCACCTGATCAAACCCACTACTTACATGAACCTTAGTGGAAAAGCCATGAACTATTGGATGAAAGAACTGAAAGTGCCCAAAGAAAACACTTTGGTAATCGTGGACGATCTAGCCCTTCCATTTGGCAAACTTCGGCTTCGGGCAAAGGGTTCCTCAGCTGGCCACAACGGGCTCAAGAACATCGAAGCCTTAACCGGCGGCCAAAACTATCCTCGATTACGGTTTGGCATCGGTGATGATTTCCCAAAAGGAAAACAAATAGACTATGTACTGGGCCGATGGAGTCAGCAAGAACTGGATGAGCTCCCATTGTTTATGGACAAAGCCATCGATATTATCAAAGGATTTTGCACCATTGGGATCAACATGACCATGAGCCAGTTTAACGATTAGCAGCCGGCCAAATCAAACACGGATAAAAACCAAGCTGCCATACACTATGTTGACATCAGGAAAACGCAACCTGCATTCTGTGGCAAATGAACTCCTGAGCTTGGCAAAACAGTAGTTGCCGGACTCTTTCTTATCCGGTAACTTTATACCTCCTAAACCTCCCTCAACCATGAAAAGCATCAATTTAGGCCTTCAGATCGTACCGAAAAGCACCACACTGGACACGTATAGCCTCGTGGACAAAGCCATTGAGGTCATCAAAAACGCTGGCGTAAAATATGAAGTCACGCCCTTCGAAACGGTCATGGAAGGACCTGAAGAACAACTGATGGAAATTGCCCGTAAAGCGCAACAGGCCGTTTTGGACGCAGGTGCCGAAGAAGTACTCGTATATTACCGACTGCAAATCCGAAAATCAACCGATGTCACCATGGGAGAAAAAACCGACAAGCACCGGCATTAGGCCAACCTCCTAACAACATACACTTCTCACCCAACAGAATATATTTTTATTATTTTTGGCTTTTTAAACTATTTGCAAAATATTTTTTACCAGTAATCCACTTTTGCGTACATATGCGTAGGTCACAAAGATGGCCATGGCATTATACTTGATATATTTGAGCCGACAATTTATAGTTAACGATACATCACTGCTCTTGGCCATCAGTTGTGTTCGTACAATCCCTATAATTCATTAGCACATCCATTTTTTTGGATTAATGTATCACTAGGGACAATGGGAATTACATTCTCTTTCGAGCTTATCACTATCAAAAAAAACACACTAATCACTTCGAGATTATGAAGAATTTTACTGCTCTAATGCTACTGGGAATCCTATGTTCATTTCAAATGGCACAGGCCCAAATCAGTTCCGTACAATATGACGTTGTGCGGAATCAAATCAATGAAGGGAATCCACTTCCTTCGGAAGAACTATTCTATATCAAAGGCATCATTCCCCAAGGAATCTCATACATCGAAGGCAAAGTATATCGGGCCAATAAAGGCCTCGACAAAGCTGAAACCTATACGTGGAAACAGCCTTTCAATTTTGAAGTCAACCAATATGAAATCTTGGTTGCCGATCCCTTAAGGAGCAACGACCGGTACACCATTGAGCTGTACTTTTATCAACGTGCAGATGACAAGCAAATGGAGCAATTAAAAACCTCCATCAATCAAAATTTGTCCGCATACCTCAAGGCCAACCTTGAAATCACAAAAGGAAAGATCCATGCCTACAACAGCGACAAGGTCATCTTGGCACAACTGGACAAAATCGTTTCCGACGGAATCAGGAATTACAGCCATTTCATCCATCAGGGCTTTAATGGCTTTAGTGACATCGTCAAGCAAAAACTGGAACAGCGGGAAGAAATACGCCTCAAAAAGGCCAAATTCAACATCTTGGGCAAGAAAAAAGATAGCTTGGACAATGATCGAGCGGTTTATGCCTATCAATACATTGACGAATTGATCGCCCTTGTGCAGAACGAAGCGGACCAGTATCTCGCTGACAACATGTTTGCGTTGGTGGACATCAGGGCCATTGAGGCCTATCCTACAGAGGACAAACCATCCACTATCCCGCTTAACTTCGGTTACGGTGGCTTTGCCATGAAGCGGTCGTTTTCGGAGACCGAATATTTTAACGGCATGTATGCAGGGGTGTCGGTACCGCTAGGCAATAAGACCTTTACCAAATTCCTTGGCAATGCATCGTTTTCAGCAGGAGTCTTTCTACAAAATTTCGAATCGGAAAACGGCACCAAAATTTCCGGTCCATTTGTAAACCTCCCCATTTATGCCGGCTTGGGCTATAAAGTATTCCGAGTATTCCGCTTCAATGCCGGCCTGGTCGCGGCCACCACCGAAACGCCTGGTGTATCCAACGACGATTTCAACCTACAGCCCTATGCGGGCTTCAGCCTAGAATTCAACATCTGGCTGGGACTGAACAACAAATAACCGAACGCCACTATGAAACGAATTATAATAGCAATGCTTATCCTTTTGGCCGGTCGTCTTTCGACTGCCCAACAGGTTAACTATAACTGGCGAATCGGGGTCAGTGGTGGCTTTACCAACTACTACGGTGACCTAAGTCCCTACCCCGTGGAAGGGATCGGGGATTTCTCTAATGCCCTGAAACTTTTCAACTATAATGAACACTATTCGAAAAGCCTTTCCGGTCAAGTCTCTCTGGAGCGCAGGCTTACCGCCACCACTGGCCTTAGGGTTCATTACGGCCAGTATCATTTCGGCATGAGTGACCGCTATACGTCACCAAGCGGCACCTTGGACGAAACCGCGCCCCATTTTGAACGCGCATTGAATTTCCGGACTTCGATGGAGGATGTGGGGATTGCACTTGTGCTTAAAGCCGATAACGGCAAGTTGCTACCGGAAAAGTCTTTCATCGCCCCTTACCTTACCTTGGGTGGCGGATGGATGTGGTATGACGTTAAGGGGGACCTCCTCGATGCCAATGATGCCCCTTACGACTACAGCTCTCCTACAGTAATGACAGACGGCACATACGAAACCGATTTATCAACCATCGCCACCGAATCTAATGGCGACTACGATACGCATGGGCTCTATGCCGCCTTGGGCATTGGTTTCAGGATAAGGTTAAGCAACACCCTGGAGCTTTTTGCGCAGAGCACCTTTAACCATGCCTTTACCGATTACTTGGACGATGTCAGTGGAAAATACAAGCAGGAGTATGCCAACGACTTTGAGGCCTATGCTGCCAAACCCGGAACCAATGAAGTCAATGCCGAAAACCCTTACCGCGGCCATAAAAACGGTGGAAAGGACTGGTTCATTTACCATGGCGCGGGCATCAAGCTCAGCTTCGGATCAGCCACGAGCCACTTTAGGGCTCCGCAGATCACTTCGTCATACAACACTGCACCGCCGCCAATGGCCGTTAGCAGCGCCGTTCAGGAGCAACCAGCCCCCAACACGGATTCGCTGAGCCAAAAGGACAACACCAAGGCCCAACCCCTATCGCCAGGACCTACGGTTACCAATAATTATTATTCCCTCAATTGGGGACGGCCTCCCCATTTGGATCAACTAAAACGTCATAAGGCCACTTTATCGGTTGACCTGGAAATAATGGAACTGCAAATGGAACTCGACAGTGTACACTATGAAGGTTTTCTCGTGGATAAAAAGCTTCGTGAACTTAAACTGGATGCAGCCCAGATCCAATCGGACAGTACCTTGACAGAAATGGACAAGCTGAAGGCCCTTAAAGAGCTGGAGTACTTTCAGCAATTGGAACAGGAAAAGAAAGACCTTCTTGACCGGGAAGCAACAGCCCTTCAGGAGAAAATTCGTCAATTGGAAGCCGATAAAGAAAGTGTGGGGATGGGTTGGGAAAGTGATTCCCTAGCCCACCAACGCTACATGGGATCATTGGCCCAATATGATCCAAACTACCCGAATAATGGGGAAACCGGGACCATCCAGATGGGAATGATGGTACCACAGACTGTTCCAGACGACAGTGTACGGACAAGCCGTGCTTTGGCGACCGATTCAGCCACCACCGCAGCTGCTCCTGTTCTCCCTATGGCGACCATGCAGCTGGCAGAGGCAGACGACCAAGCCGAAGCAGCCGAATCCCCGGAACCAGCATCCATCGCCCCAACCGTCGAGCCTGAAGTGCAATACGTCTATCTCCAGCCAAGTGAAGGAACTCCTTCCACGACCACGGTGCAAGCCACCGTTCCTGAGGCGAGCTACCAAGAAGAAAAGCAAAAAAGAAGTTGGATTCCAATCCCCATCATTTTTGGTGGAAATAAAAACAGGGACAAAAAGAAAGAAAAAAGGGCAAAAAAAAACAGCGAAGACAGCTCAAACAGTCCTGAGAAGACATTGGATTCCACCATTCCTTGGTACGAGCAAGTGTCTGAGGAAGATTACCAAAAATATTACCTGCCAGCTGCTGCCTTGGGGATGACCACTGCCGGCATATTCATCGCTGCCAACGACCAAACGTCAACGGAGCCACCTGTAACTGGCCCTACCGAGACGGTCAATACTCCCATCATGACGGCACCTCCACAGGAAGCCAGCAGTCGGGTGGACACGGTTTACCTAAAGGGCAAAGACACCACCAAGCTACTGGCCTCACGGAAGGAAATATACTTTGACTTGAACCAAAAGACTGTCAGTGACCCTGAAAAAAAGAAACTTGAAGACCTGATTGCCTTTCTGAAGGAAAATCCGGAAAGCAGCATCCAATTAGAAGGATTTGCCGACAACACCGGCAACATCGACTATAACCTTAAACTGGTTCAAGAGCGTACACAAGCCGTTAAAGATGTTTTGATCCAGCAATACAAGGTTGATCCCCGTAGAATAAAAACCCTTTCCGGAGGACAAATCCTACGCAATCCTTCGAAGAAGGAACCCAATCAATCAGACAGAAGAGTAGAAGTGTCGCTTATTTTTGAATAGGCAGTTAGTGGTGGGACGGGGCTTTCCATTTTTCATGGAAGCCCCGTTTTTTTTATTACCATTAATGATAACGTCCGGCCCCGTTACGGGAACCTGTTTTAATACCCATATTTTTTACCCCAGAGGCGCTGCAGGTTTTTCCTGAGGTCATTCTCCCGTGCATTGGCCCCCGGTTCGTACAGCTTTTTGCCTTTCAGCTTATCCGGCATAAACTCCTCCTCTACAAAACTCCCGGGGTAATCGTGGGCATATTTGTACCCCTTCCCATAATTCAAATCCTTCATCAATTTGGTAGGGGCATTGCGTAAATGAATGGGCACAGGCAAGTCGCCCTCTTGACGGACAATGGCCTGGGCTTCATTGATGGCCACATAACTGGCATTGCTCTTTGCCGAACTGGCCAAATAGGTCACACATTGGGAAAGGATAATCCTGGCTTCTGGATAACCAATAATCTTTACCGCATCAAAACACTGCGTGGCCAGCAGAAGGGCGTTGGGATTGGCATTTCCAATGTCTTCAGATGCCAAAATCACCAATCTCCTGGCAATAAATTTCACATCTTCTCCCCCTTCGATCATCCGTGCCAGCCAGTAAACTGCCGCATTGGGATCAGAGCCCCTGATGGACTTGATGAAAGCAGAAATGATGTCATAATGCTGTTCGCCAGATTTATCGTACATGGCCACCTTTTGCTGGGCAATCTCGGTCACTTTATCGTTGGTGATGACAATCGGATCGTCAGGAATGGCATTCACCACAATTTCAAATAGGTTTAACAGCTTCCGGCCATCCCCACCCGATAGGCGCAGCAAGGCCTCGGTTTCCTTTAATTCAATGGGTTTGCTTTTGATGAGCGGATCCTTTTCCATTGCCTGATGGACCATGGCCTCCAAACTCTCCTTTTCCAAATGATTCAGCGTAAACACCTGGCAACGGGAAAGCAATGCTGCATTGACCTCAAAAGAAGGATTTTCGGTCGTCGCACCTATCAAACGAATATGGCCCTTTTCGACCGCCCCCAACAGGGCGTCTTGCTGGCTCTTATTGAAGCGGTGGATCTCATCGATAAACAAGACCACCCCTTGTTGAAAACGCGCCTTCTCGATCACCTGACGAATATCCTTCACCCCCGAGCTGATGGCACTAAGCGTATAAAAAGGAGCCTTCACTTCATTGGCAATGATATTGGCAATGGTAGTTTTTCCCACACCGGGAGGCCCCCAAAGGATCAGGGAAGGCACTGTTCCTGACCGGATCGCCCGGTGGAGAAATGTCCCTTCCTTGCTCAAATGTTCCTGACCGATCAGTTCTTCCAACTTTGCCGGCCTCATGCGCTCTGCTAATGGCTCTTGACTCATGTAATGGTTTCTAATTTCTTCGGTTTATCGTCATGCGGCCTGCTCTTCGCCACTGGCACGCAAATTACTTCAATCGCTTTTCCATGGCCTGCAAATGGTCATCGGTAATATCCAAATGGGTAACAAACCGGACCATGTCCTGCCCAAACTGCACCGCCTTGATTCCTTTATCATTCAGTTTTGACAACATCTCTTTTGGGCTGATATCCCTTAACCTGACGATGACAATATTGGTTTCTACCGGAAAGACTTCTTCCACGTGCGGATGTTCCCTGAGGATATCGGCCACTTGCCGCGCCCGCCGATGATCTTCTCCCAACCGGCCAATATGATGCTCCATGGCGTAGATCCCGGCAGCAGCCACAAAACCGACCTGCCTCATACCGCCTCCCATGGCCTTTCGGATCCTTCTGGCCTGATGAATGGTGGCTTTGTCGCCGATCAGTACAGATCCCATGGGACAGCCCAGTCCCTTGCTCAGGCAAACAGAAATTGTATCAAAAACATTTCCCCAATCCGCCGCTTTTTCACCACTGGCCACCAATGCATTAAAAATTCGTGCCCCATCCAAATGGAGTTTCAACTGATGTGCTTGGCAAACCTCCTGGATCGCGGTCACTTCCTCCAAACGATAGACACTTCCACCTCCTTTGTTCATGGTGTTTTCCAGGGAAACCAAGGTGGTCATGGGCGCATGTACATCGTCCGGCTGGATTGCCGCTTCCACGGCTTCCGGGGATACCTTTCCATAATGCCCTTCCAGAAGGCGCACTGAAGTCATGGCATTGGCCATGATACCACCTCCCTCGTAAAGGTAAATATGGGAATCTTTGTGGCAGATCACTTCTTTGTGTTGGCCAGCATGCAGCTTTATGGCAATTTGATTGGACATGGTGCCCGACGGACAAAACATCCCGGCCTCCATTCCAAACATGGCCGCCAGGCGAATTTCCAAGGCCCTAACGGTAGGATCCTCTCCAAGGACGTCATCCCCTACTTCTGCCGACCACATGGCCGCCAACATTCCCTCGGTAGGCTTGGTTACCGTATCACTTCTAAGGTCTATGGTCATGGTTTCTTTGAAATTATGTTGGCAGCTTCGATTGGCCGATCTGTGGCCAGGATATCTGCCCCGTTGTTTACGAATTCCTGATACAGCTGGTCTCCTCTGGCAACCGCCCGCTTATCCAAGTTGCCCAAAGTACCTAAAATGGTGCACACGCCATGTTGGTGGAGTTTTTCATTGAATGCAGCACTGCGTGCGGTCACGCCGGTAAAGGCTATGATGTTTTCGACGGGAATACCAGTGGCCAAAAACCTGTCCCACTCTTGGTCATTTCTCAAGGTTACCGACAACATCAGCTCTGGAGCCATGCGGTGCAGCTTTTTTGCCGCTCCCAAACTGTAGGTAATCAAGACAACATGGGCTTCTGCTCCGGTCGCGTTGATTTCTTCGAGCACCAGTTCATAGGGCACATTGGACTTGATATCCAAGGTGAGCACTGCTTTCCCTTTTGCCCATTCCAATACTTCCCGGAGCGTGGGCACGTTAAATGCCGTAACCTTTCCTTCAGCATCTTCTAAATCAAATGCCTTGATTTCCTCATAACGAAGCGCACTTACCGCACCCGAACCAGAAGTAGTCCTGTCCACTGTATTGTCATGCATCATGACCAATACAGAATCCATGGTCATCGAAATATCACACTCGATCAAGGCGGGTGTATGCTGGAGTACATAATCAAATGTTTGGATGGCATTTTCAGGGTAACCGGGGTAACTCCCTCCTCGGTGGGCACTGACCATCGGCTCCCAATCGGCATTCCAATTAAAAAAAGCCTTGGTGGCCGCTACATTCTCAAAACTAAGGTAATTTCCATCGGTGGTAACCGCTTGGTCCGTCGAACCGCCACAGCCCAAAAACAAGATAATGAGCAGCAGGCAAAGCCCTGCCAAAGATTGCTGGTGCATGGATTATGATTTAGAGGTTGATGTATCGGAGTCTTTAAATTTCAGGCCGAGCGCCCCACTTTTTGATTTTTTCAACACTTCTTCCATCCCACTTAGCTCAATACTCAAAGCCTTGGTGGACAAATTTATTTCCCAAAGTGAAATCCCCAATGAAACCAATAGCGCCACCATGCTCATCATAAAGGTAATATTGGCCGCAGTGTCGAATTTTTTGTAGATCAAAAACATACAGACCACGCAAATCAAAAAGCTGATCACCCCAAAAATCTGCATGTACTTGATCATGATCATGCGGATGCGGAGATTTTTAAGCTGCCCGAGCAATTGCATGTCATCGGGTCTTTCACGGTACCGCTCATTCAGCCCCCGAATCAAGCTGGCCATGGCCAAAAAACGATTGGTATAGGCCAACATCAGTAGTGTGATGGCCGAAAACAACAAAGCCGGTGTCGAAAGTTCAAGTTCCATAAGCGCGTGGATTCTATTGGACTACCTAAATTCAGGAATTTTACAGGATAATAAAAACCCCGCCAAAAAAATTGACGGGGTTTGTCCCATATTTAATTTTTTATCAAGGGTGCTTTGCTTTATACCACTTCACCGATCACCACAAGGTTTTCGAGAGTTGGTGCCTCACTTCCGCCTTTTGGCTCGATGGTGATGGCAAAGGCTCCGGCACTTGCTGCTGCTTCCATTTGCTGCAAGGTCAGCTTTTCACCCGGCTTCACAATCCCTATGCCCACGGGACCATCGTCACCGATTGCCCACAGCTGATAATCCTGATCAGCCTCCAATGCCGCCAGCTGATTTACAGAGACGAATACATTTTCGGTAGATTTGTCCCAGAAAACATCCACTCTGGCATCTTTTTGCAGCTCAAAGGATTCTCCCAGCATCGGAACGCGCTCATAATCTCCGGAAAGCAAGGTTTCAAACTGCTCGTCAAGGCTGTTATAGCGTGCTTGATTAATGTCTAGTTCTTCCGAAAGGATATTACGTTCCTGCAAAAGCGCAGTAAACCGCTCTTCCACGTCATAGTACATGACGGCAAAATACACTGCTGCCAGAATGGCCAGAAAGGCCACAATTGAAGAAGCCACTGCAAACTGCTTCCAAGGCTGCAGCATTACTTGCTTGGCCGCCGGGCGAGTCTTCACGGATTCTGGCTCAGGCTCCGTTTCCTTTTCTTCCACCAAGTCCATTGACAGGCTTTCAAAGATCTTGTCCTTTACTGCTTCGGATGGCTTGACGCCTGTCTTGTCATCAAAAGCAAACATGGCATCCTCGATTTCCTCAAGCTCTCGTTTGATTTCGGGATGCTTTTTGGAAAGCTCAATAACCTCCTCACGCTCCCTGTCACTGAGTTCTCCCAGCACAAAGAGCTCCAACTTACCTGACGCTATGTAAGACTGAATATCCACTAAATTCTATTAATATTCTTTTTTAATACTCCTAAGGCCGCACGAATCCTGGATTTCACCGTCCCCAGTGGAATCTCAAATTCTTCAGAAATCTCGGAATGGGTGTAGCCTTTAAAATAAATACATTCAACCACGAATCGTTGCTCCTCATTTAAATTGGTAATGAGTTCCTTTACGCCGATTCCATCTACAGCTTCTGTAGTTCCCGACGTTCCTTCCAAACCATATACGTAGTTATCGATCGTATTGGTCTTACTGTCTTTGGAAAATTCTTTGGAACGGGTCTTGTCGATGGCTGCATTCCTGCAGACGTTGGCCATCCAGGTGTAGAGTCTCCCTTTGGATTCATCATAGCTATCAATGCGCCTGATGATTTTCACAAAAGCATCATGAAAGACTTCCTCTGCAATGTCGTGGTCTTTGATTACACGGGATATAACAACAAATAAAGCCCTGGAATATTTTTCGTACAAATAGTCCACAGTTCGCTTATCCTTAGCTCGTAATCCTGTTATGAGTTGGTCTTCTTGCAAAAGTCGCCGAGGTTATTAAATGTTTTTTGTCTCTTAAAAAAAGAAACACGAGACGGCTAGCCATCTCGTGCCTAATATTAGGATAAGTTTACCAATTTTACAAATGTATCACCTCATCATATGCGGCTGCTGCTGCTTCCATCACGGCTTCTGACATGGTTGGGTGAGGATGCACCGTCTTGATCAACTCATGACCGGTGGTCTCTAACTTCCTGACCGCCACGATCTCTGCAATCATCTCGGTCACATTTGCACCGATCATATGGGCACCCAAAAGCTCTCCATATTTGGCGTCAAAAATTAATTTGACAAAACCATCAGAAGCGCCTGCTGCTTTTGCTTTACCAGAGGCTGAGAATGGGAATTTGCCCACCTTCAATTCATAACCTGCCTCTTTGGCTTTCTCCTCAGTATAGCCTACTGAAGCGATCTCCGGCACGCAATAGGTACACCCTGGAATATTGTTATAATCCAACGGCTCTGGATCATGTCCTGCAATCTTCTCCACACAAATAATGCCTTCCGCAGAGGCTACGTGAGCCAAAGCCGGGCCAGGGATCACATCACCGATGGCATAATAGCCAGGCATATTGGTTTTGTAGAACTCATCTACTTTGATACGGCCTTTGTCCACTACGATTCCTACATCTTCCAGCCCACAATTTTCCACGTTGGCTACCACGCCCGCTGCAGAAAGGACCACATCGCAGTCAATCGTCTCTTCTCCTTTTTTGGTCTTCACCGTTACCTTACAGCCAGACCCTTTTGTATCCACTGAGGTCACCTCGGTGCTGGTCATGATGTTCATGCCTGCCTTTTTGTACATTCGCTCCAAAGCTTTGGAAACTTCCGCATCCTCATTCGGCACGATACGATCCATAAACTCCACAACGGTCACCTCGGTACCAATCGCTGCATAGAAATAGGCAAATTCCACTCCAATGGCTCCAGACCCTACTACAACCATTTTCTTCGGCTGCTTCTCCAACGTCATCGCCTTGCGGTATCCAATGATCTTCTTGTCATCGATCTTGATGGCCGGAAGCTCGCGAGACCTGGCACCTGTGGCAATGATAATATTGTCGGCACTGTAAGTGGTTTTCTTACCGTCCTTATCTTCAACCTCTACTTTCTTGCCCGGCTTCACTTTGCCCCAGCCAAGGAGTTGTTCTATCTTGTTTTTCTTTAAAAGAAACTGGATACCTTTGCTCATGCCATCGGCCACTCCCCTGCTTCGCTTTACCATTCCGCCAAAATCGGCCTTTGGATCCTTTACGGTAATCCCGTAATCTTTCGCATGGTTGATATATTCAAAAACCTGCGCACTTTTCAACAAGGCTTTGGTAGGGATACATCCCCAGTTCAAACAAATACCGCCCAGTTCAGCGGCTTCTACAACAGCAGTTTTCAGACCCAGTTGGGATGCGCGGATAGCCGCTACATATCCTCCCGGTCCACTACCTACTACAATAACATCAAATTTTGTTGAAGACATATGTGTATGTTTTTAAAATAGCTATTTTAACCTTCGCAAATTTAAACTATTTAGCCACAGAAAAAAATTTAGGGTTCCATTATCCTGGCCTGCTACCGCTCAAATACGGTACGGTACGGGACAGTGTCTCCTACTTCCTGTCGAAAGCTAAATGCCGAAGGAAACCGTCATGGAAAAGGGACAGCCTATGTAACGCAGACGGATACATGGACCGATCCTGGATAATGGTGTCAGGTCATCTCTACTTTGACACCTTTCTGGGGAAACGCCATTTACAACATGACCCGACATGGGGCTTTGGCCAATTGGCTTTCGGCTTCCATCCCTTCACCCTCACCAACGGCTAAAATCACTTTCCTTCCTTTAAACCGCCTCTGTCATGGATCGCTGAATTTGTTTTTGGGAAATTATCCCTATTTTTGATCCTTCTAACCGAACTAACTTTACAATTTAATATGGGATTATTAACAGGAAAAACCGCCCTCATAACCGGGGCATCCAAAGGCATCGGCAGGGCAATAGCCCTCAAATATGCTCAGGAAGGTGCCAATGTAGCATTTACTTTTTTGTCCAGTGTAGAGAAAGGACAAGCCTTGGAAAAGGAGCTGGCTGAATTTGGCGTCAAGGCCAAAGGATTTCGATCGGATGCTTCCGACTTTAAGGCTGCTGAAGAGTTGGTCAATGAAGTGGTCAAGGAGTTTGGCGCTTTGGATGTATTGATCAACAACGCCGGGGTCACCCGTGACAACCTGCTGATGCGCATGAACGAAGAAGCGTGGGACGATGTCATGAACATCAACCTCAAATCCTGCTTTAACACCGTAAAAGCTGCCACCAGAACCTTGATGAAGCAAAAAGCAGGATCCATCATCAACATCACTTCGGTGGTCGGCATCAAAGGAAACGCCGGACAGGCCAACTATGCCGCTTCCAAGGCAGGTATCATCGGCTTTACCAAATCCGTGGCCCTTGAGCTGGGTTCCAGAGGCATTCGCAGCAATGCCGTGGCTCCAGGTTTTATCGAAACGGAAATGACCGAAGTATTGGACGAGAAAACTGTCCAAGGCTGGAGAGACGCTATCCCTATGAAGCGGGGCGGCCAACCAGAAGAAGTGGCCAATGCCTGTGTGTTCCTCGGCTCGGATATGAGCTCCTATGTCTCAGGACAGGTCATTCAAGTGGATGGTGCCATGCTGACATAAGGTGATTGAAAAATTGGAAAATTATAGGTCTCTTCGATCCGTTTTGGACGGATCGAAGAGACCTTTTTTTTTAGCGGAGGTTGTGCAGGGTCTCTGACCCATGCACCAACCAAACGTTGAGTCTGTGACTCAATACTGCCCCCGACACCCCATAAATCCAATCCCAATAATCGAAGACTTAGCAATGCTTCTCCCAGCAAGTCAGCAGCCCCCAACATTACCAACTTTTAAACATTGCAACCTTTAAACACTCAGCAACGTATATCAAAATGATATCACTTTAAAATCATACTAAAATGGAAAAAACAACTAAACCCATTTCCGGATACGTCATGGTATTGATCGGACTTTTGCTATTCTTTGGTGCCTTCGCCTCCATAGGTACCGGGAATGCTATATTGGCGGTCATTATCGGCATAGTGTTTATTTTTGTCATTCCCGGATTCTTTATCGTCGAACCCAACAAAGCCGTAGTATTACTCCTCTTTGGGGCATATAAGGGTTCTGTAAAATCCAATGGTTTCTTTTGGGTAAACCCATTTATGAAGAAACAAAAAATCTCCCTGCGTGTCAGAAACTTCGAAAACAAGCCCATGAAGGTCAACGATAAAATCGGTAATCCCGTTATGATTGGCACCATTGTGGTCTGGAAAGTAGAGGACTCTTACAAAGCCTTTTTCGATGTAGATGATTATGAAAATTTCGTCCACCTACAGGCTGACGCTGCTGTCCGAAAAATGGCCGGACTGTATCCTTACGACAACTTTGAAGACGAGGATGCAGAAGTAACGTTGCGCTCAGGTGTGGAAGACGTCAACCAATCCCTGGAGACGGAAATCAGCGAGCGTCTGGAACATGCGGGCATCAAGGTCATCGAAGCCCGTATCAGCCACTTGGCCTATGCTTCGGAGATTGCCAGTGCCATGCTTCAGCGACAGCAGGCCACGGCGATTGTAGCGGCCAGAAGGCGGATCGTGGACGGTGCTGTAGGCATGGTGGAAATGGCTTTGGAAGATTTAAAGATCAAGGAAATCATCGAATTTGACGAGGAGAAAAAGGCCGCCATGGTCAGCAACCTCATGGTGGTGCTCTGCTCAGACAAGAGCGCCAGTCCAGTCCTCAATGTAGGAACCTTGCACCAATAATTTCCTCTTACCATGCCAAACAAAAAAGCTTTTGCCCTTAGGATCGATGAAAAAATGATGAAGGCGGTAGAAAAATGGGCGGCCGATGAATTCAGAAGCACCAATGGACAATTGGAGTACCTGATCCATGATGCCTTAAAAAAAGCAGGCAGGCTTCCCAAACCCGGCAAAAACCAAAAAGAGGCCGAATAGTCGGCCTCTTTTATTATCCCCTCTCTTATAGTGGTACTAACCCATCTACTACACGTTCTTGTTGAAATGTTTTCCTATACATAACCAATCCACTAGAAAAATCAGTCGCTTCTAATCTTATACTATAATAATAGGTCACTTCATCATCTCCAGTCACCTCATAGGTAAAGTAACTACCTGTCACATCCCAAATCAACAGTCTATGTGGTGAGTTTGTTTCAAAATCAACTAATTCTGGCTCACTAAGACTTATATAATTAACACGAAGTGTGTTATATAAAGGATCTCCTGGAATAACTGCCTGATAAGCAATATAAAACACCGTCTCTACCTTAATTGACTCATAATCGCCAGGTAAACCTTCTGTAACTTCAAGACCAAAAATACCACCTTTCTGCTGAGAAAACGAACTCTCATAAAAGAAAACACAAAGCATTAACAACAAAACAATTCTTTTCATAGTTATATTTTTTTTGTAAACAATACAACAATATACATTAAAACATTTCCTTTTACTAAATTTACACTCTATTTTTATGAAAAAACCGTTAACGTCAGATCCTAATCGGCTTTAAGTTCTATCTCTTGATTATAAAGCAACTTTTCATTTTGGAAATCGTACAAGGTCAGCTGCCGCAACTCATAATACGCCTGCCAGTATTCCTGCAGGGATTGGATATAACTTCTCCTGTTCGAGTCCTTCTCCTGCTGGGCAATATTTAGGTTCGTGATATCCACCTTTCCACTCAGGTAACGCTGCCTTGAGATTTCATACCGCTTGGCGGCCACCTCATCAGCCTTTTCACTGATCATTATCCTGCTCCTCAATTGTTGAAAGTTCTTGACCCGGGTAAAAACCTCCTGCTCAAAGTTGATCACTTCCTGATCGATCGTATAATTTACCAATTCCTTATTGGCCTTAGCACGTCCCATTCGAGCCTTATTTCTACCCCAGTCCAGTACTGGCACACTTACGCCTAAACTTACGACCGCCTGCTGGTCCGGGTTTTCATAAATCCCTCCCCAGCTCATGGCTGCGTTATTGTAACCATATCGTGCGTTTAGATCCAAATTAAACCGCTGTCCTTTTGCTCTGGCCACTTCCGCATCGGCTTCCAGTCGTTGGATCTTGAAGTTTACTGCATCCGAGCTGTTTTCAAAAGCCAAACTAATGGCCTTGTCCACATCCACGACAAAATCAGGGATTTCATCCGGCAGGACCAGATCAAACTGGGTGTTTTCATTCAAGCCAATATAAGACCTCAAGGCAAGCGCAGAAGACTCTAGGGACAACTGTGCAGAAGTTAAATCCTGATCCGCTTGGAGCACCTGTAGTTCCACTTGGAGCAATTGGTCCTCTGTGGTGGTACCGATATTGTACCGGCCTTTCTCAATTTTATAGATCGCTTCGGTATTGGTCTTGTTTTGCATCGCAATATCGTACCCTACTTGGGCGACCAAATAATTAAAGAACAGCTGTGTGGCCCTTTGACTGATCTGCTCCATTTCCTCTACATAGCTCTTCTTGCTTTCTTCGTATCGCAACGGCTCAATTTTCTTGTCCCATTTCAATTGGTTAAACGCAAAAATTGGCTGGTAGAGTTGGATATTGACAGGAACACCTCGCCATTGAGTCTGACCTTCGGGGGAATCAGTGAGATAATTATCAAATCTACTCGCAGAAGTATTGACTGAAATACTACCACCAGTTAAAGCAATTTCCTGCTGCAACCCTAACCCAACGTCCACAAGACTCTGTTTTAGAGGAACATTTAAGTATGATCCATCATTTTGTTCTACAGCCTTTACTTCCTGGGTATAACTCGGCAATTCACCATTTAACCGCAACTGCGGATTATAATTGGACTTGTAAAACCGGTATTGCCAGTAACTATTCTGCCGTTGGGTTTCGGCCCTTAAGGCCGCCGGGGATACGGATTTAGCCCTGGCGATAATATCCTGCAAGGTATATTTGATCCTTTCCTGCCCATTCACGTGGCACGGAACGCTAAACATCAAACAGAAAATAAAAACGAAGAATGTAATGTGCTTATTCATGTCTTAAAGAAGTTATTGGGTCCTGACTCGCGGCTCTTTTGGCCGGAGCTATTCCAAAAATTAATCCTACGGTAGCGGCCACACTAAAGGAGACCAATATAGAAGGAATGGTAATGATCGTAGGAAAGTCCCCAAACTGGGAAACCAAACTGGCCAAAATGATCCCTAAGATCACCCCTATGATCCCGCCTGTAACGCTGATCATCATCGCTTCGAAAAGAAATTGATGAACAATATCCGTCTTTTGCGCCCCCAAGGCCAGCCGAAGGCCTATTTCCTTGATCCGCTCCATCACCGAAGCCAGCATAATGTTCATAATACCAATCCCTCCCACGAGCAAGGAAATCCCGGCAATGGCCCCTAACACGATGTTAAAGATATTTTGGGTCCGTTGCTGCTGCTTAAGGAGCAATTCGGGAATGGTGATTTCAAAGTCAATGACATTATAATGCTTACGCTCCAATAACCGGGACAATACCTCTGCCGTCGGGTTCAGCATGCTGCTTTCTTCTACCTGCACCACCAATTTATCGATCTGATGATAGTTGGTCTGCTTATTGGAGGTATTTTGCTGCACTTCGCCATTGATAATCACAACGCCCTGCCTACCGGAAACCAAACTTCCAGAAGTAACCATATCGCGGTTTTTATAGCGTACCAGCATGGTTTGCATGGGAATGTATACATCCATGTTAAAGTCCCGGATACCAAGTTTGGCGAGGCTTTTATCAGAGACGATCCGCTCTTCCAAAATACCGATGACCCGCATCCATTGATTGCCGCATTTGATCCGCTTGCCAATAGCATTTTCCTTGCTGAAAAACTTGGTCTGAACTCCACGTCCAATGATGCAAACCGGATCACCGTTCAAGAGGTTATTTTCGGTAAACATGCCGCCTTCACGCAATTTAAAATTGGTCACTTTAAAGTACTCCGGTGTCACGCCCACGAGTTTGGCTGATCTCCGTACCCCACTTTTCACAATATGCGTATCCATGATCACCTCAGGGCTGATCCGCTGGATCCCCGGAATGACTTCTTGGATGGCTTCCACGTCCAGCATGCGCAGGCCGGGGCTGAACTTATTCTTTTCGGCTCCGGGGCCTCCTCCAGGGCCATCCTGAACTTCTTCCTCTACCTGCTCCACCACCGGTTCGATGATAATGTTATTTACCCCCACCAGTTTGATCTGCTCCAGGATTTCCTGCTGGGCGCCGTTTCCGATGGCCATCATGGCGATCACCGCTGCAACCCCAAAAATAATCCCCAGTGCTGTCAGCAGCGACCTGAGCCTGTTGGCCATCACCGCCTCCAAAGCACTGTAGAAATTAGACAAAAGTCTTGGTCCAAACATAGATCAGCAATTAAGAATTTGAAGCTTTCTTACCAGCCTTAGCGCCACCCGCCGCTGGCTTTCCTCCGCGCTGCCCTCCTCCAGGAGTGGGACGCTTGGGGGCCTCCGGCTGGGCCGTTTCTTCCTCCTTCAGGTTACGCTTGCCATTGAGCTCTTCGAGCAATTTCACCGATTGGCTCTCTCCCCAATTGGGAATGGACAGGTAAACCTTGTCTCCTTCCTCTAGGCCTAGCTCAACGATCGCCTCGTCATAGTTGGACAATCCAAGCTTTATTTCCTGCTTCACGCCATTGTTGAGGTATACGTAATTGATACTGTCGTTTTGGACATGTACGGCTTCCAAAGGCACAAAAATGGCATCTTCCAGCTCCTCTGCTATAATGGTATTGCTAGTGGTCATGGCCGGACGCATGACCGGATCACTCTCATTGACCAATATCTCTACTTCAAACACCTTGGCATCCGAGTTTGGCCGCTGCTGGCCAACATTGGCGACACGGGTTACCTTTCCCGTAAATTCCTTTTCAGGGAAGGCATCAAGGCCAATTTTCACTTCCTGGCCCACTTTCACCTTTCTGATTTCAACCTCGTTTACGTAAGTGATGCTCTGCATTTCGGTCAAATCAGGCAAAGTGGCCACTACCGGATTCCATGCACTGATCTGGGAGCCTTCAGCAATTTTATTACCGTCCCAGTTGGTCCGGTAAATGACCATACCATCTTGAGGAGCCGTAATGGTAAATTCATCCAGTAAGTCATTCATGGCTTGGAATTCACGCTCCTCCTTCCGTAACCTGGCTGTCCGCTCAGCCATTTTGGCCAAGGCCTGATTGTACTTGATCTTATAGTTTTGTCTGGCCTGGTCCAAGTCTCTCTCCGCTTTTTCCAGATCGTATTCGTTTTGCTTGATCGTCGCTGGCGGTTCGTACTGGGATTGCTCCAGCACCAACTTCTTCTGCTCTACGTTATACTCCAGGTTCAGAATATTGTCCCGTTCTTGTCGTAAGGTCAAGGCAGTATCCAATTTGGCCTGCTCGTATTGGGCTACTTCTGAATCCAAATTGTTTTGCCCGTCACTGAGTTTACCGAAAAGTTCTGATTTATCTAGTGAAGCAATAAAGTCCCCTTTCTTTACGACCGTTCCCTCTTCTACCATTCGCTCAATGGTAAGCTGGTTTACCCGAAACTCCCGAGCCCGCGTCGGCCCCATGATCATCACCGATCGCAAGGCTTTCAGCTCCCCGGTGGTTGCTATTTCAACGGTAAATTTTCCTTTCTCGACAGGAACGATGATATCGGCACCGTCCCCGGAGGCAGTGGGCGAAAAAATAAAGTATAGGACCAGAATGGCCACCACACTCCCTACCGCTACAAATAATAAATTCTTTTTCATGACAGTTTCACTGTTAGGTGTATTTATAGATTATTGTTTACAAAATTAAATTTTTAAAAACTAAGCACCGTCCCAACTAAATTCAAATATAGCCATTGACGTAATATTTCAAACTAAAAGCTTAATTAATAAATGTTAAATTTAAACGATATGTTTTGTTAACTTGCGGCAAAATCCTCCAAAAACAGGCGTTCATGAAGTCAATCATCAGTTTTGTCATCAGATATATACCACGAAGCTTTTTGCAGCTCATCAGCCACATTTTTTTAAGGATATTGGCCATTTTCTATCGGGGAAATGATGTTAGTTGTCCGGTATGTCAGCGGGAATTCAGTAAATTTCTACCGTACGGCCGCAAGGCCAGAGAAAATGCCTTATGCCCAAATTGTCTTGCCCTGGAGCGGCATCGACTCATGTGGCTTTTTCTTCAGCAGGAAACCAATTTCTTTGAGGCCGACTTAAAAGTACTGCACATCGCTCCCGAATTGTGCTTTATTGACCGCTTCGAGAAACTTCCCAATATCGACTATATCACCGGAGATATCGAATCCCCGCTTGCCAAAGTCAAAATGGACGTCCATAACATCCCTTTTGAAGACCAATCCTTTGATGTGGTCTTTTGCAACCACGTCATGGAACATGTCGAGGATGACCTGCTGGCCTGCAAGGAAATCAACCGTGTCCTCAAAAAAGACGGCTGGGGGATCATCCAATCACCAGTTTATGACATCCCAAAGACCCTAGAGGATCACACTATCACGTCCCCTGCTGAACGCGAAAGGGTATTTGGCCAGCGGGACCATGTCAGGAAATATGGCCAGGACTATGCCGAGCGGCTTTCCCAATCAGGTCTGAGCGTACAAAAGAACAACTTTGTAAAAACCCTTTCGGAGGAAACCATCAAGGCCTTTGCCCTTCCGCCAAATGAAATCATCTTTTATTGTTCCAAAGGAAGTGCTACTTCTTAAGTAATGCGGTCACCAAACCGGCGCCATAAGCAAACAGCTGCCCATAAGAGGTAAAAACGGACAATACCCCTACCCATAATGAACGCGATCCAATGGCTGCTGACAGCAGCACTCCCATAGTCCAGCCCCCGTAAAGGAGCACTCCGGCAGTGTATAGGGGGGGACTGATAAAATAGCTGAACAGTACCGCCAAAAAACCACCAAGGAAAAGGGCCGGCATCAAATGAACCGCCTTAATGGCTCCTGGATGGAAGCGGTTGACATTTACCCTGTTTTGGCCAAATGAGAAACTTTGGCGCAGAAAAGACATGAAATCATTTCTGCGCTTATGGTAAACATAAGCCTCCTTGACCAGTTCAAGGTGAAATCCTCCCTTTTTGATGCGAATGCTAAGCTCTATGTCCTCTCCCCTATTCGGATCTACAAAGCCTCCCAGCGTATCGTAGACTTTTCTCGAAAACCCCATGTTGTAGCCTCTGGCCTGATATTTTTTCGGATCAGCTACTTTCCCCCTGATACCCCCAGTCGTCCAAAATGAAGTCATGCTGAAATTGATGGCTTTTTGAAAGGGGGAAAAACCTGCGGCTGCCTGGTCCGGTCCCCCATGGGCATCTAGCTGCCGATATTGAATGGCCTCCTGCAAATTCATAAGGTATGCGTCGGGAATCACACAATCTGAGTCAAAAAACACAAAATAATCACCCTTGGCATGTTTCATCCCGAAATTTCGTGCAAAACCTTGCCCTGAATTTTGCTGATAAAAATATCGGACGGCCAACCTGTCTTCAAATTTCCTAACCACTTCCTCGCACCTGTCAGTAGAACCATCCTCTACCATAACCACCTCAAAGGTCTTAACGGTCTGCTGGCACAAGCTCTGGAGCAATTCTGAAACTTCTGAAGGCCTGTTATAAACCGGAATGATGATGGAAAAAAACATCAGCGACCAAAATTAAGCTCCTCATCGATATTATAATCTCCCTTTCGTGAGCTCGTGGAAATCATCATTTCAGCCAAAAAACCTGTCAGAAAAAGCTGTACCCCAACAATCAGGGCCACCAATGAAAGGAAAAACAAAGGCTGCTCCGTCACTTCCCTCACGGGCAGGCCATGATGAATCCCCCAGACTTTTTCAAACACCAACCAGCAGGTAATCAAAAAACCACCAAAAAAGGAAATGGTGCCCAATGCCCCAAAGAAGTGCATGGGCTTCTTTCGGTACCTGTTGACAAAAGAAACCGAGATAAGGTCCAGAAAACCGTGCACAAAACGCTCGATTCCAAATTTGGTCGTGCCGTACTTTCTCGCCCGGTGCGCTACTGCTTTCTCTCCAATTTTATTAAAACCGTTCCATTTGGCGATCAGCGGGATATAACGGTGCATTTCTCCATACAGATGGATCTGCTTGACCACCTTGTTTCGGTAAGCTTTTAACCCACAATTGAAGTCATGTAACTTGATTCCTGAAATCAAACGGGTCACGCCATTAAAAAATTTAGAGGGAACTGTTTTGGTAAAAGGATCATGGCGCTTTTTCTTCCAACCCGAAACGATATCATATCCCTCCTCCATGATCATGGCATACAGCGCAGGGATCTCATCCGGACTGTCCTGCAGATCTGCGTCCATGGTAATGACTACATCCCCCGAAGCTTTGCTAAAGCCAATGTCCAAAGCAGCCGATTTCCCGTAATTTCGGCTAAAACCAACTGCTTTGACATGGCCATTTTGCTGGGCAAGACATCCGATTACCTCCCAGGATTTATCTGAACTACCGTCATTGATGAACATCAATTCATAACTGAACCGATGTTCGTGCATGACCCGCTCTATCCACGTGGTCAATTCAGGTAAAGACTCCTCCTCATTATATACGGGAACGATAATCGAAATTTGCGTCATTTAATATCAATAACTTTGGGTTGGTTCTTTTCTTTTGATGATAGCACCGATGATCAAAGCCAAGATCGCGTAAATTATAAGAGCAAAGCCAAAAGCTTTAAGTTGTCCCCCCACAGAATAGGCATCCAAGAAGCCTTGCTTCATCTCATTTATTTGCTCGGTACTCATGGCATCCGCCGCTCCAAAACTTTCAATAATTTCCATCGTATTTTCCATTTGCTGATCGGCCAATACCTGTGGAAGCGCTGGATCTATGACCATATAAAGCAACAGGTTTCCCACAAGGCCAATAATTCCTGCCACTATCAACGTAAAAAAGGAAAACTGAAAAGCTGAGCCAAAAGGCAGGTAACCTCCAACCTCTTTTCTGTATTTAAATCCAAAAAACAATAACAATGCAAAATATAATATCAGTACTGCCAATCCAAACCAGTTAGATGCCAGCAAAGAAGCTTCTATAAAATAGATCAAGTAAACGATTACCATCATCATTAATCCCAGGACCAAACCAGTCCTTAAGGCTGCTCGAAAAGGTGTTTCATGTGTTTCCATATTAACAAAATTTAGTTTTTTATCCTTTTTAAAATTATCGAAATAATAATTGTAAAGAACAATTCCAACATAAAAATTTTCAGAAACACATCCAGTACCACATCCCAAACGGACATTTTTTGATGTGCCGCCAAGGCACTATCATAGGCATCTTGATCTACGTTTTCACTAATATAGGCTTCTTTTCCTTGGAGATATGTGATTTTTTCTGCCTTGTAACTGTCAAATAATGTCGAATCCATTTCAAGAAAAAGCGCAATTCCCAATGCCGTAATCAACGCTACCAATCCATAAATAACGAAGCCAACGGTCATTCCCTGGGCAAACAGCATTTCGCCCTGCCCTTCGGTATCTCGATAGTTTTTGGTCCCTATAAACACAAAAACGGGTGTGATCAAACAGGCAAATAATAAGGTAAAATCTATCGGTTCCAAGCCTATCCAATACAGTACCCAAAAGGCCAGCAAGCAAAAAACGCCCCCGACGATCCCGAATAAATAGCCTCCTTTAAAATATTTAGTCATCCAACCGCGCGAATTTATCCTTATTGATCACCAATTTCACTTTTCCTTTCAACGTTTGATTAAAAAATGGAGAATTAGCAGAAAGGGATTTATTGGTCTGTTTGTTGAAAACCCACTCTTCGGCAGGGTCAAATACGGTTAATGAGGTCATCTCCTTCCCCGTACTTCTGATAATACGTCCGGGAGCAGTGGTAATCTTTTCAATCAACAATGGCCATCCCAGTTTCGCTTCCAGGGAAACCATACCCGGCAAAAACGTCTGCAAGCCACTCATGCCAAAATCGGCTAGATCAAACTCCATGTGCTTGGCATCATAATCTCTTGGCTGGTGGTTCGAAACAATGGCATCAATAGTACCGTCCTTAAGCCCTTCCAGTAAGGCTTCCTGATCTTCCTTGCCCCTGAATGGTGGCATCACCTTTAGATGGCTGTCATAGTTTTCTAGATCGCTGTCCACAAATAGCAACTGGTATAGCGAGACATCCGCGGTAACCTGCAGCCCTTCTTCTTTTGCTTTCCGAATGGCAGCCACCCCGTTTCGGGTACTGACGGTTTGGAAGTGAATACTACCGCCCGTATACTTCAAAATCTCAATATTCTTTTGGATGGCCACCTCCTCTGCAAGGGATGGTATTCCTTTCATCCCCAAAGAAGTGGAAGTATATCCCTCATGCATCTGACCAAATATAGCCAATAGCGGGTCATAGGACTGGTCAAAAAGGATCCCATCAAACTTTTGTAAATACTGCAGCACCTTCATCATCCTATCCGAATTGGATAGGGGTACATTTCCGTCCCCAAAAATATTGACACCATGATGGTGAATATCTAAGATTTCGGTAAGATCCTCACCTAAAGTATCCTTGGTAACCGCTGCATGAACATGAAGTTTGGCAAAAAAATCCCTGGCTTTATTTTTTATAAACTCTACTTCATTTTTACTCTGAATCACAGGGGAAGTATTGGGTAACAAAACGGCTTCTGTAAAACCTGCAGATTGGAGTGCGCTGTCCAAACTAGCTAGGGTTTCCTGGTACTCATGTCCGGGTTCCCCCACCCCACATCTCAGATCAATCCACCCGGCACTTCCAAGCCATCCGGCGCAATCCACTATTTCATCAAATTCACTTTCATCTCCCTCATATGGCTTTACCTGATTTCCATCATAGGCGTAATTTTGGGGGCTACCGATGGTGTCTTTTTGGATTAACTTAAGTGATTTTAGTAGAACTGCCATGCTTAAAATATTTGTGCAAAACTGGCACTTTTTTCTTTAAAAATAAACCGAAAGGTCAAAAAAAGCCTTTTCAATGTTCAAATGATCATAACCTTCCCAATCTAATTTCCGACGGATGATAAATTCAGCTATCTATCGAAATAATGGTAGGCCACAAAGACGCTAAGTCACAAGGCAATTTTACATCCCTTTCCATGCGGTCGCAGCATGCATTTGGTGGTTTGGACTTTATGGCTTTTCCAGGGGATGAATGTTGACATGTTCTTGTGAAAGATGATGCCGCCCCGTCAAAGCGATGGTTTTGATCTATTCGCACGAATGGGTTTTAGCGGGAGTTTGTGGGGAATAGGGAGGTAAATGTAGCTAAAACGGAAAACGTTGAATGGGCAAATATACCATGGGTTTCACCCATGGCTATGGATGTGGCGCCCCTCCGGGGCTGGGCATCGGTTGTGAATTCCTTGTGTTCTTTGGAGTTTAGGGGTATTTCCCATGAAAATAAAGGGACAAACGATATTTCTGGGGAGGAATTTCCGACCAAGCCGAAAGATTGGGGGAATTTGTGAGAAACAGTGCTGGTGACCATGTTTGCCCACGCGCGCAGGCAAACTCCTGCGTTTGGGCAGTGATCAGCTTTTTTCGCACCATCACGTCATACCTGCCTGCCGCAGACTGGCATGCCTGCATCTTTTTCCAGTCCGCTCGCTTGGTTTCTCCACGCCGAAATCCCTCAAGGCAGCGTATAAAAAACTGAAATGATAAATGCGGGGAGGCCGACAAGGCAGCGGGGCGGCGGCTGGCTAGCGGGCGAAAGCCTTGCCATGTCTTGATTTCCTCTTGCGACGGACAGGTTTTCGTTCTTTTTTATCAAGAAAAAAGGACAAAGAAGTCCGGATGGCATCTGTTCTTGCCCGATGATGGGGAAACCATAAAGTCTCCTTTAAGGGGACTTAGGGGCAGAAACAAATCAAGCAATATTTCTGAGGGCTACTTTATTTAAAGGATGCTATTTCATCTATGAACTGGATGAATCCAAGCGTTGCCGAGAAGTCCTCTGCATAGCCAAAGGCATGGGCATCGTAGTTTTATAAGTAAGTTACTGATAAGGGATTTGAACACGGATTAGCAACGCCTTAAGCATCCTATCTGTGTTTATCCGTGTCCATCCGTGGCAAAACAGAGCCCAATGTGGCAGGGCACATGTCCGGCAATCATAAGTAGGCAGATCCCCAACACTTTGGGACCTGCACAAAAAAGAAAAGGCCCTTCCGCAACTGCGGAAGGGCCTGTATAAAAGCGGGCGGCGACCTACTCTCCCGGGTGTAACCCCAGTACCATCGGCG
>NC_019904.1:5537500-5608040 GCF_000325705.1 Echinicola vietnamensis DSM 17526
GACAAAGGTAAAAGCTTTTTTCGTTCCCGCCAAAAACAATCCGTTATTTTTTTTCAACCCGTCCCGGTCATCTCCAATCCGCATCCCATACATCCCCTTGCCGACCGTGAACTCCGCCCCTGTCCGTCCAACAGGATCACAAAGGTACGAATCGATTTCTCTTAAACAAGAGACAAGAATAGATAAGTTACTAATAATATCCGAAACCATTGTAAATCAATAAGATATTTTTTCAAATATCTTTGACAAGCCGACGATAAACTAAAAATCCTGCTGAAACTAAAACGCTTCAGCAGGATCTCTATTCATTATTCTGGAAATATACGCTTTGTCTATTTCAGGATGGTTTGCTTACGATCAGGTCCTACGGAGACCATTTTGATAGGAACGTTCAATGACGTTTCCAGGAAAGAGACATATGCTTTAAGTTCTTCAGGGAACTCATCATATGAAGTCACGTCGCTAAGGTCTTTATTCCAACCTTTGCATTCCTTATACACAGGCTCCAACTCCACATCATTGATTTCAAACGGTAATTGGTCGATGACCGTGCCATCGTCCAGCTTGTAATGCGTGCAAACTTTAATGGTCTCAAAAATATTCAAGACATCTGCTTTCATCATATAAAGCTGCGTCACGCCATTGATCATGATTGAATAACGTAAAGCTGGTAAGTCGATCCATCCGCACCTTCTTGGCCGTCCGGTGGTGGAACCAAACTCATTTCCTTCTTTTCTCATCCGCTCACCGTCCTCATCAAACAGCTCTGTTGGAAATGGTCCGCTACCTACCCTGGTACAGTATGCCTTAAAGATTCCGAATACTTCCCCGATACAGGAAGGCGCTACCCCTAAACCGGTACAGGCCCCGGCGGTCATCGTGCTGCTGCTGGTCACAAACGGATAACTACCAAAATCAATGTCCAGCAAAGAACCTTGCGCCCCTTCTGCCAGCACCTTATCACCGTTTGTCAAAGCCCCGTTCACTTCGTATTCGCTATTGATCAGGTTAAGGGACTTAAAAAAGTCCACTGCTTCGAAAAACGATTCTTCGAGCTTGCCCAACTCCGAAATATCATAATCATAGAAGGCCAATACGGCTTTGTGCTTTTCTACCAAAGCATCGTATTTCTCTCTAAAATCAGGACTCAGGATATCGCCAACCCTAAGGGCTACCCTACCGATCTTGTCCTGATAGGTCGGCCCGATCCCTTTTAAGGTAGAGCCTATTTTCTTATCCCCCTTGGATTTTTCATACGCTGCATCCAATAATTTGTGGGTAGGGATAATGATCGTAGCCTTTTTGGAAATAAATAGGTTTTGCTGGTAAGCAATATTAAATTTCTTCAGCCCTTCGATCTCCTTTCTCAACACCACCGGATCCAGCACTACACCATTTCCAATGATATTCTTTAGGTTCTCCCTGAATATGCCACTTGGAATTTGATGAAGTACATGTTTGATCCCGTCAAATTCCAACGTATGACCTGCATTAGGACCTCCTTGAAACCTGGCAACCATATTATATTTAGGCGCGAGGAAATCAACTACCTTGCCTTTGCCTTCATCCCCCCATTGTAGGCCTAAAAGAACGTCCATTTTCATTGTATAGTAAGTATATGTCTATTTTTGATTTGTCAAATTCCGCGTGAAGTTTGCAATAACAAAAAAAAATAGCAACACAATGCTACTTTTTTTATGCATATCCATCCAAATCTGGTGAATTGACAGTTATTTTATGGTTGATCTCGCCGATTCCAAAGAATCGAAAACGGTAAAAATGTTGTTGAGCTTGGTAATGACCAACAGTTTCTTTACATGCTCAGAAGGTGAAGCCAAATACACTTCCCCTCCTACATTTCTCATTTTGGTAAGCATCGTGATCAGCACGCCAATCCCGCTGCTGCTGATATATCGCACCTCCTTCAGGTCGATAATACAGTTCTCTACCTTTTCCTGTATGGCATCTGAAATGATCTCTACCAATTTCGGACCTGCCTCATCCCCTATCAAGTCTCCCTTTAAGGATAGGATAATGGTTTTGGCTTCTCTTTGCGCGCTATAGCTTAATTTCATAAGTTATGAAGTGAATTGTTTTTTTACGGTCAATATTCTTTTTGCTTAAAAACGGATGGATCACCGGTGTGTTGTGTCTGGTCCACAAACAACCATGTGTCCCCTCCTGCTTCCGAAAATTACACCGCTAATTTGTTTTCGCAATCCTTCTTATTGCAATTCCCATACAAAATCAAGGAATGATGGAGGATATCAAAGTTCAAAATCTCCCCAACGGTGTTTTGAATATTTTGAATCCTGGGATCACAAAACTCCACCACTTTATGGCACTCGGTACAAATCAAATGATCGTGCTGCTTGTACCCGTAAGACTTCTCATACTGTGCCAGGTTCTGGCCAAACTGATGCTTGGTAACCAGATCACACTCCACCAAAAGATCAAGGGTATTGTAGACGGTAGCCCTGCTCACTCTGTAATTCTTGTTTTTCATGCTGATGTAAAGGGACTCTACATCAAAATGCCCGTCGCGACCATATATTTCTTCCAAAATAGCATAACGCTCAGGGGTTTTTCTCAACTTTTTATTTTCCAGGTAAGCAGTAAATATTTTTTTTACCTCGTCAAACAGCTTTTCGTTCAAGGCCATCTTTAATATGCTTTGTTTTTACAAATATACGCTTCTTATTTAGAAAAGATTCAAATAAGAAGGTACTAATTTAGTCAAAGCGGGTAACTTTAATCACCCCTTGGACTTCCATGAGGTTATGGATCAAATTGTCCAAATGGTTTGTACTGTGCACATAAAGCTTGATGGAGCCTTCAAAAAGGCCACTGTCCGAATCTACGGTAATGGATCGCATATTCACTTTTAACTCACTGGAAATGACCCTGGTAAGATCATTTATCAATCCCACCCTATCGGTACCGACAATCTTTAATCCTGCCAAAAAGGCAATCTCCTGCTGACTGGTCCAGCGGGCCTTGATCACCCGGTTTCCGTGATTGGAGAGGAGCTCAAGGGCATTTGGACAGGAAGTCCGGTGGATCTTAATCCCTTCGTTTACCGTCACAAAGCCAAAAACATCATCCCCGGGAATGGGATTACAGCATTTTGCCAAAATATAGTCCACCACGTCCATGTCCTCACCAATCAACAGCTGATCGTGGTCTGGACCTTTCAGGTTCTTGATCTCTTTGGTAAAAGAAGACTCGTCTGTCACATGCTGCATCGGACTTTTGGTCTTCTTTTTCTTGATTTGCTTAAACTCCTTAAAACTCTTAATGGAAGTTGGATCAATGATCCCCTTGCCGACTTTAAAATAGAATTCGGTAGCCGTCTTGGTTTCAAAAAACGCCCGCAACTGCTCCACCACCACAGAAGAAAAATCCATTTTCATCTGTTTGAGTTTCCGCTGAACGATCTCTTTTCCATCCATGATCAGGCTCTTCTTCTCCTCTTTCAGAGCGTCCTTGATCTTGGCCTTGGCCCTGGAAGTGATCACCGATTTCAACCAGTCCTCGGAAGGTTTCTGCTTTTTCGAGGTAAGGATCTCGACCTGATCGCCATTTTTCAACTTATGGTTGATCGGAACCAACCGCTGGTTGATCTTGGCGCCGATGCACTTCTCCCCTACTTCAGAGTGGATCTCAAAGGCAAAATCCAAGGCCGTCGCACCAAAAGGCAGAACTTTCAAATCTCCCTTTGGCGTAAAGACAAACACTTCATCCTGGAAGAGATTCCCCCTAAAATCGTCCATAAACTCAATGGCCGAACCGTCATTTGACTCCAATAAAGTCCGGACCTGCGTAATCCATTCGTCCAATCCCGATCCGCTCTTGCCCGGGCTGAGGTCCTTTTCTTTGTATTTCCAGTGCGCGGCATAGCCCCGCTCAGCGATGTCGTCCATTCGTGAGGTCCGAATCTGCACTTCTACCCATTGTCCGGTGTTGCTCATGACGGTAGTATGCAAGGACTCATAGCCATTGGCCCGGGGCGTACTGATCCAGTCCCGCAGCCTGTCGGGATTGGGCCTGTAAAAATCGGTCACAATCGAATATACCTGCCAACAATCTGCCTTCTCGTTTTCATCTTCCGAATCAATAATTACCCGAATGGCAAACAAATCATACACTTCCTCAAAAGGTATGTTTTGTTTTTTCATTTTGTTGTAAATGGAATAAACAGATTTCGGCCTGCCCTTGATCACGAAATCAAATCCTTGGGCGGTAAGCTCCCTTTCGATGGGAGCGGTAAAGCTTTTGATAAATTTGTTCCTAGATAGCCTGGTTTCCCTGATTTTACCGACAACAAATTGGTAGGTCTCGGTGTCTGTGTATTTCAGGTACAAATCCTCCAGCTCGGACTTGATGCTATAAAGGCCTAACCGGTGGGCCAACGGCGCATAAAGGTACATGGTTTCAGATGCGATCTTCAGCTGCTTATGGCGAGGCATGCTTTGCAACGTCCGCATGTTGTTCAGCCTGTCGGCCAATTTGATCAAGATCACCCTGACATCATCTGAAAGGGTCAAGAGCATTTTCCTGAAATTCTCGGCCTGCTGGGAACTGCCATACTCAAAGACCCCCGAGATCTTCGTCAAGCCATCAATGATCTTGGTAACCTTGGGACCAAATTCCCGCTCGATATCCTCCAGCTCCCACTCTGTATCTTCGACCACATCATGTAAAAGCGCTGCCACAATACTCGTAGTACCCAAGCCTATTTCCTCCACACATACCAATGCTACCTCCAAAGGATGGTAGATATAAGGCTCTCCCGACTTTCTCCGCATTTCCTTGTGTGCATCGCTGGACACATTAAAAGCCTTCTTGATGACTTTGGCATCCCCATCCTTCAGAAGAGGCTTGGCCAATCTCAAAATCTTCCGATACCGCTTGAGTATTTCTTTTCTTTCTACCTCCAGATCTACGTTAATCATATTCTTAGTATGAAGTTATCCAAAACTTCCGATTAGCTTTATGAAGTTATTTAGGTTGTGTGTATTTAATCACTAATTTGAACTTTTTTTCCCAAAGCCCCATCCCTCATGGTATGGTTTATTTCCTTAAATAAAACCACAAAATGATTCGTTCTGACAATGAGCGATTTATAAATTCACAGCATTTTTTATCGATTTTTTACCATCCAACTATTGCAGATTAAATTTTCCTTATTACCTTTGCATCCACATTAAGGAAGCAACAAGGCTTCCAACATTCAAAAAGCGGATGTGGCGAAATTGGTAGACGCACTAGACTTAGGATCTAGCGCCGCGAGGCATGGGGGTTCGAGTCCCTCCATCCGCACTATTCAACCAGCCCTCAATCCCGAAGCAATACCCTCCGATCATCACAAACTACGGTTTGGAAATCAGACAGGGAAAAGGCGTCGAGGTTGAGGGTTTTCAGTTTATAGCAAAATTTAATCAATATAGCCTTGGAAATCAAACTAGACAAGCAATCCGCCAATCAAGCTTCAATTAAAATTAACCTAAATGAAGCAGATTATCAACCAAAAGTTGATGCCAAAATAAAAGACTATGCCAAGAAAGCCAATATCAAAGGCTTCAGACCTGGCAAAGCTCCTATTGGCATGGTAAAAAAAATGTACGGAACGTCTGTTTTGGTTGAAGAAATCAACGACATCCTTTCCAAATCTTTGAGCGACTATATCAAGGAGCAGCCTTTCAAACTTTTGGGAGAGCCCCTTCCAGCTGTGGAAGATGCCGATGCTATTGACTGGAAAAACCAAAAGGAATTTGAGTTTGAATATAAGATAGGTTTTGTCGAAAATGTGGACGTCACCTTGGACAAGTCCATCAAAGCGACCGACTACAAACTGAAAGTTGATAAAAAGGCCATCGATGATGCCATTGCCAACCTAAGAAGCCAGTATGGTAAAATGACCAATCCAGAGGTAAGTCAGGAAAACGACTTCCTTTACGGTGACCTAAAGGCAGCTGACGGTTCTTTTGAGCAAGCATTGTCCCTACCGCTTTCCAAATTTGACGGTAGATCTGTAAAGAAATTCATCGGCGTGGAGAAAGGCGCTGAAATCGAATTTGACCCATCCAAGGCCATCAAGTCCGATCTTGCCGAGGTATTGGGCGTAAGCCAGGAAGAGGCAGAAAAAGTCTCTGGAAACTACACCTTCACGGTACAAAACATCAACCGCACGGAAGATGCAGATATGGACCAAGAATTCTTTGACAAGGTATTTGGCCCAGACCAAGTAAAAACAGAAGAGGAGTTTGTAGCCAAGATCGAAGAAATCCTTGGTGACAATTACAATAAAGAAACCAAAGTCTTCACGGAAGAAAAAATCAAAGAGGCTCTTACCGAAAAGGCCAATATAGAACTTCCCGAAGCCTTCTTGAAAGAATGGTTGATCAAAGCCAATGAGGGCAAAGTTTCCCAAGAAGACGTGGAAAAAGAATTCCCTATCTACGCCAAGCAACTCACTTGGTCGCTGATCTCCAACAAGATCGCCGAAGATAACGAGATCAAAGCAGAGCATGAAGATGTCATTGCCAAAACCCAAGAAATGGTCAGAGAACAACTGGCTGCTTCTGGACTAGGATCCCAAATGGAAGACAACATGGACATGTTTGTCAACAACTACCTACAAGGTAATGAAGGACAAAACTACATGCAGATGCTTACCGCTGTCCAAAACGACAAAGTTCTTGACCTTGTGAAAGAAAAAATCACGCTTAAAGAAGAAAAAATCGACGTTGAGAAGTTTAAGGAACTAGTGCAAAACTAATTTCCCCAATAAATCGTTATTAAAAAGTCCTTTTCTAAGGGCTTTTTTTATTTTTGTACTAATTCAAAAAAAACGACAACATGATTAACAAAGATGAATTCAGAAAATATGCCATTCACAGCCAAGGGGTGAGTGGTACTGCATTTGACCAATATGCCCAACATATAGAAAACATGACCCGGTCGGTAATCGAAGAACGACCTACCAATTTCAGGGAAATCGATGTTTTTTCCCGCTTGATCATGGATCGTATCATTTTCTTGGGCACTCAGGTCGATGACCATATCGCCAATATCATTACCGCCCAATTGTTATTCTTGGAATCGGTTGACAGCAAGAAAGACATCTTGCTCTACATCAACAGTCCGGGAGGATCTGTATATGCCGGACTTGGTATCTACGACACAATGCAGTATATTAATCCTGAAGTAGGTACTATCTGCACAGGATTGGCAGCTTCTATGGGGGCTGTATTGTTGGCAGGTGGTGCAGCAGGCAAAAGGGCAGCCCTTCCACACTCCAGGGTCATGATCCACCAACCCCTCGGCGGTGCACAGGGCCAGGCTTCCGATATTGAAATTACCGCGAAGCAAATCTTACTATTGAAACAAGAGCTGTACGAAATCTTGGCTCACCACTCCGGAAAAGACATCAAGGAAATCGAGCAAAACTCAGACAGGGACTACTGGATGAGGGCTCCAGAAGCAAAAGAATACGGCTTGATCGACGAAGTATTGACTAGAAAAAAATAATCATGGCGCAAGTTACTTGCTCCTTTTGTGGGAGAAATAAGAAGGATGTAGACCTTATGGTCTCGGGAATTTCAGCGCATATCTGTAATTTCTGCATCGACCAGGCCTATCAGATCCTTGGTGAAGAGGAAAAAACAAAAAAACAGGAGAAGAAGCCCAAGTTTAAGCTTAGGAAACCGAAAGAGCTGACCGAATACCTCAATAATTATGTAATCGGCCAAGACGAAGCTAAAAAAGTCCTGTCCGTAGCGGTTTACAACCACTACAAGCGCCTTCTTCAAAAGGACAATAAAGATGATGTGAAAATTGAAAAGTCAAACATCATCATGGTAGGCGATACCGGCACTGGAAAAACCTACTTGGCCAAAACCTTGGCCAAGATATTGGAAGTCCCTTTCTGTATAGCAGATGCTACGGTATTGACCGAAGCGGGCTATGTCGGCGAAGACGTCGAAAGTATCCTTACCCGTCTCCTTCAGTCCGCCGACTATAACCTAGAAGCGGCCGAAAGGGGCATTGTCTACATTGATGAGATCGACAAGATCGCACGAAAATCGGACAATCCATCCATCACCCGTGATGTCAGTGGAGAGGGTGTACAGCAGGCCATGCTGAAGCTCTTGGAAGGAACTACTGTCAATGTCCCACCACAAGGAGGAAGAAAACATCCGGACCAAAAGATGATTGCCGTAAACACAGAAGACATCTTGTTTATCTGCGGCGGAGCCTTTGACGGGATTTCCAGGCATATTGCCAACAGGCTGAACACTCAGCCACTTGGGTTCAGCAAAAAAACCGAAAGCGATGTGGTAGACCGTAACAATCTGCTTCAGTATGTCACGGCCCCTGACCTGAAATCCTTTGGCTTGATTCCTGAATTGATCGGTCGTCTCCCTGTGCTGACCCATTTGGATCCACTGGACAAGGAGACGCTGAAAAGTATCCTTACCGAGCCCAAAAATGCGCTTACCAAGCAGTATATAAAGCTCATGGATATGGAAGGCGTAAAACTGGAATTCGAAGAAAGTGGCATTGACTATATCGTAGAGAAAGCCGTGGAATACAATCTTGGCGCTCGGGGCCTCAGGTCTATCTGTGAGGCCATCATTACCGATGCCATGTACGAACTTCCTTCTGATCAAGAGACCAAGGAGTTGGTCGTAAACAGAAAATATGCCCAAAGGCAATTTGATAAATCGAAATTCAAAAAGCTACAAGTAGCATAACTCAAAAAAGGCTCGGAATTCATATCCGAGCCTTTTTTTTGTTCACCTGTACAGCTCATCAAATGCCTTGGACACTTTCTAGAAATACTCTTGGGAATACGATCTCAAGAACAAGCTAGATCAAGCGGTATCCCTAGGTGGCCACTCCCCTAAATGGAGGGCATTATAACTTTAGACTGGATGAATGCATATAAGATGATTTTTTGGAGCATTCAGGAAAGGTTTCTCGTAGATAAGAGGACGCGCTGATGACGTGATCAGAAAGCAACATAATCCAAGCCTTGGAAGACATTCCTCTTCATACCAAAGGCAAGTCCATGGTAAACGTTGTCGTTATTTCAAGCCATGGATTAAAGGTATGAACACTGATTTGCAATGCTTCATGGGGAGTACCTGTGTTTATCATCCTTCATCCGTAGCCAAATAGAAACCAAAGGTGACAAAGAAACTGTATAGTCATCGAAATAGGCTCGCCCCCAACATTTCCGCTTGCTTCAACAAGCATCAGCTCTATTCTAGTTTTTGATGGGCTTCAAGGTCTCATAAATCAATTTGGCCGTTTTTTCCGAGGCCTTCTCCTCTCCAATCTTTTCCCGTACCAGTTTATACCCTTGTAAAACTGCTGCCTTTCGCTGTGAATCACCAAGTAGTCCCTTAAGTTCTTCCAAAAGCACCTGTTTGTTGTAATCTCCCTGGATCAACTCCCTGACCACCTCTTTTCCGGCTATCAGGTTCACCAGTGATATAAAGGGCACCTTGATCAGCCTCTTGGCAATGGCATAGCTTATACTGCTGGTTTTGTAGACCACGACTTGTGGGACATTAAACAAGGCTGTTTCCAAGGTGGCGGTTCCAGAAGTGACCACTGCAGCATTAGCGTAATGAAGGAGGTCATAGGTTTGGTCAAAAACCACCTTTATCCCATGTTTCTCGGCAAGGCCATACACTTCACCAGGAAGATTTTTCACCCCTGCAATCAAAAATTGAACGTTAGGAAAAGCAGGGATAAGCCCCACCATATTTTCCAACATGTTCTCCACTTCTTGCTTTCTACTCCCCGGCAGCAGGGCCACGATAGGTTTATAGCTAAGCTCATTTTTCTGATGGAAAAAATCGTGTGGGGTAAACTTCTTGATCTGATCGAAAAGAGGATTTCCCACGTAGTACACGTCCCAACCAAATTTCTTAAAAAATGCAGGCTCAAATGGCAAAATGGTATATAAATGATCTACGTACTTTTTGAGCTTATAGGCCCTTTTTTGGTTCCAAGCCCACACTTTTGGGGGAATGTAATAATGGACTGGAATTCCTTGCTCGTGCGCAAACTTGGCAATTTTCAAGTTAAAGCCACCGTAATCCACCAATATAACCGCATCGGGCGCATAAGCCAGCATGTCATGCTTGACCAACCGGAGGTACTTCAAGACCTTTCGGAAGCCCAAGAGCACTTCCACAAACCCCATTAATGCGACTTCATCATAATGGGCCACAGTAGAAAGTCCTTCATCAATACTATAATCCCCACCCATTCCCCGGAAGTCCGCCTGCTGATCGGTTGCCTTTAAGGCGTGGAGTAAATTCGCCAAGTGCATATCTCCTGACCGTTCACCGGCGATCATATAGTATTTCATTGGGAAGGGAGGTTATACTGTTAGAAAGTTACCGGATTGGAAAGTAAAAGGCTACTTATCGCCATTCTTCCACTCAATCTCCGTAGTATTCCACAAAATTGCGTGGGGTTTCATAGAGCTTCAACTTATAAAGACCACCATGCGGGGTGATTTTGTCCACAGCAGGTTGAAGGATTTTCCAAAACTCCATCACCAGGTTTTCACAACTGGCCATTTTACCCTGCATAAAATCCACATCTACGTTCAGGTTTTTATGGTCCACTTTATCAATCACCAAACTCCGGATCAAGGTGCTTAATGCTTTTAAGTCCACCACAAATCCCGTATCTGCATCAGGAAGTCCTTTCACAGTCACGATCAGTTCAAAATTATGCCCGTGCCAGTTGGCATTGGCGCATGGTCCAAACACCTCAACATTCTTCTCTTCGGTCCAATTAGGATTCCATAATTTATGCGCAGCATTAAAATGCTCTTTTCTAGAAACGTGTATCATGACTGTTTTCAGATTTGAGAGTGCAAAGATACAAAAATCTTGTACACATTACACCTACCATTGCTGGACTCGAAATATAAAAAAAGGCCCGCAATATACGGGCCCTCTTCAATATCTATCAGAAAATTTTATTGAAATTCAATAAATGGGTTATTTTGTATTTCCGACTGAGGTATATCAAACGTCAACCTATCATCATTAAACGGCACTTCCTGCCCAGGATAAGTAAGATGGTTTGACGCCAATGTAACCGTCAGCCTATTTCTCTTCATCATAAGGTAGCTTTTACCTTCTCCCCAAAGTTCAATTCTAGTTTGAAGGATAATTTCATCCAGAAGTGCTTGACCTGCTAAAGCATCGACATAAGAAGCATCTGGAACCCTTTCTTCCATAAGTGCTTTTAAAGATGCTCTAGCAGCTGCTTCATCACCTGCTTTGGCGGCATTTTCAGCGTGCAGTAAATACATTTCCTCTATTCTCATGTAAAGGTAATCGGATTCAATGGTTCGCTGGCCACCCACAACCCTATCGGGAGCGAAAAACTTGTTCAATGGCCATAATTGACCATCACCATATGCATCAACAAATTGTCCTTTTCTTCCATCTTCTTCTGGAATAGCATTATAAAGATCATCATTAATAATTTTAGGATCACCGGCCCAAGCATAGCTATAGGTAAATAGATCCACTTGTCCCCACCAGGAAATCAAGTCCAGACCAATTTGATTGGTAATGTCCACTCCCCAAATCCATCCTGGGGATTCTACACTGTTAAAGCCATTTGTAGTCAGCTCTTCCCTGGTAAGTAATGGGAAGCCCCCATTATCTATCACATATTGGGCATTATCTGCGGCCAATTGATATTCTCCCATAGCTGAATAGACATAACTCAAAAGTCCCCGAGCGACCATCCCATCTACTTCATAAAGATTTGCTCTTTCCCATTCTCCAAAATACTCTATTGAAGTGTTGAGGTCATCCAAAATCAATTGATAGACCTGTTCAGTAGAGCTTAAGGCAACGTTTTCAGCTACAGCAGCTACATAAATAGGCAGAATTTCTTCTGTAGGATTGTACTCTTCGGCAAAGAAATTTGCCAAATAGAAATAAGCATAAGCTCTCATGGTCTTCGCTTGGGCCATAATTAATTTGGCCTCATCAGACTCAGGCACTACGGCGGTTCCACCAAGAGCATCAATTACGCTATTGGCGGCATAAATCACCCTGTAGTAATACCTCCAAACCATATAGTTCCGGTTATTGGTATAATCAATTGTCACCTGAAGATCAGAAATTTGCGAATACCATCCATAAATTTTGGCACCTAGAACCATATCAGTAGACAACATATCACTAAATATGTCATAGCCCCTTTGACCAAAATCATCATGTCCAGTAGTTCCTCCAGTACCTGTTAAGTACATGGTAGAATAGATACCTCGCAAAGTGGCTAATTGAACAGATGGGTCTGTTTCTGAAATACCATCTAATCTATCCCTGGAAATAAATTCCGTAGAATCTGTTTCCAAAAAGTCCTCGCTACAACTGACTAGCATCAGCGAAAGACCAAGAGTATATATTAATCTATTTAATTTCATATTCTTATCTTTTTAGAATTTAATTTTTGCACCAAAAGTAAATGTACTCAATGGAGAATACCTGTACCTGCTAGAGGTTCCTGCTTCATTTGTAGAAGGATTAAAACCTTTTCTTGCCGAAGCTAGCCAAAGATTATCACCAGCTACAAATATATTACAGCTTTGGATAGCATATTTTTCTAAAAATGAACTAGGGAGCGTATATCCCAAACGAACATTCGATAGGTTAAAGTAATCAGCCTTGGTTAAGAACCGGGTAGACGTAGAGTTCACGTTCTGATCCAAATCATTTGTCAATCGAGGGACATCAGTTAAATCGCCTTCCTGTGTCCACCGATCCCTTATATCCACATGCCAGTTATTACTACCTACTTGATCATTGTGCATCAGGTCTTGGTACCTTACGTCAAAGGCATAACCTCCAATGCTATACAAAAACAAAATACTAAAGTCAAAATTCTTGTATCCTGCACTTAAGTTTATACCTCCTCTTACTTTAGGTACAGCTGATTTACCTACATATTTTTGAGTAGCTTCTTGGTAGGTTGTAGTCGTGGTAGATTTAATATTTGATTCTGAATTGGGGTTTTGAGCCAAATAATCCGCCATAGAGGCAATTATTTCCTCATCCTGCATTTCATTATCACCATTGGCATCATCATAATAAATATTCCACTGCGCCTGGCCTGTTGTTGGATTAACACCTGCCCACTCTCTTAAGTAAAAGTCAAATATGGAATGACCAACTGATCTACCATAATAAGAATTTATATCAATGATCTTCTCTACTCCCGTAGATGGATCAATTGGCATGTTCTTAAGTTCATTGCTGATGATTTCACCATTCACACTAAGATCAATAAAGTGATCAGCTCCTTTAACAATATGGCCAGTCAAATCAAATTCCAAACCATTATTTCTAAGGACTCCATCATTGACTTGAATAATCGCCCATCCAAGTGAAGGCCCAACCCTTCTTTCAAAGATTAAGTTATCTGTATTTTTGATATAGTAATCCAATGAACCATCCAAAAACGTTCCGACACTAAATTCAGCACCCACTTGGAACATTTTAGAAGTTTCCCAAGTCAAGTCAGGATTACCTTTTTCATCAAAAGTTACAGATGACTCATTATTGATATTTGAAATTTCGTTTAGATCATACCCAGGATAGAACCCAACACCTGCCTGGTCCCCTGTAATACCATAACTAGTCTTTAACTTCAAGAATGAAAAAACATCTTGGCTTTCCATAAAATCTTCATTCGAAGCTACCCAAGCAAATCCTAAAGCTCCAAAGGTACCCCATTTGTCGTTCACAAACCTAGACGATCCATCCCTACGAATTGTACCTGTCAAATAATAGGTATCTTCATAATCATAGCTTACTTGACCGAAATATGACTCCAATGCATAATCTCTGGTATAGGAATATGAAGGATTCGTTACAGCAGCATTATTAAATTCTGTCCCCATTGGATCGACCAATTGTTGTTTAAATCCAGACAGGTACTTACGATCGAACTTACTGCTCTCTTGGGCTATCATAGCTTCTAATGAGTGATCCCCCCAATCTTTGGTGTAACGTAGAATATTTGTCAAATTGTAAAAGAACACCTCGGTTTTGGTCTTATAAATCGACCCATTCGTACTGGTACTTGGACCGTAATATGGAGAATCCTGCTCATCATAACTTTCATTATAGTATTGCCATCCATATCTTGTTTCAAACCGAAGATTATCGGTAAAATCAATATTTAAGCTAGCATTACCATTGATTTCATGTGCTATTTCATTTCTAACCCCAATTGTTGCATCAGCAATGGAATTGGTTAATCCCGCAAATCCTCGACCGGAACCATAGTCGTATTGATAACCTCCATAATATGGATCAGGAATTGGATCACCATTAGCATCCCTTAGATACAAAGGATAAATGGATGGCATGTTATCTACGAACCAAAAAATACTTCCTGAATCGTCGGTCTGCCCTCCAGTATTTGTTTCAGACCTGGCATAACCGATATTCAAGCCACCAGACAACCACTCCTTCACTTGGTGATTTACATTTAACCTTGCTGTAGCCCTATCATAATCGGAATTAATGGAATAGCCCACATCATTCAGATAACCAAAAGAAGTAAAGTAATTGATCTTCTCATCTCCTCCGCCAATCTTAACAGTGGCTTCCGCTCTGTTGGAAGCTTGGAAGGCATAATCCTCCCAATTTTCCGGATTATATCTTCTGGCTACTCCCTCGCGCACCATTCCGGTAGCAGGATCAATCAACTCACCAACATTTTCCACATTCCACATATTGTAACTTGGAGAAATCCCACTAGAGGAGAACAAGTTGGCGTTGGCATAGGCATCAGGATCTGAAGAGCCCAAAACTGCTCCTCTTCCCCTCACAGCTTGCCAACTCAATCCGATATATTCTTCAGGAGAGGAAATTGTCTCATATCGAGGCAATAGATCAAAGTTTTGACCAATTTTACCATCCACTTCAATATAAGAATCGCCAGCTTTACCTTTTCTTGTGGTGATCAATACCACACCATTAGCACCCCTTGAACCATAAATTGAAGTAGCCGTAGCATCCTTCAAAACAGACATGGAAGCAATATCAGAAGGGTTTATAGAGGTTATATTCCCGGTAAAAGGAACACCATCCACAACATATAATGGACTTCTGTTACCGTTCACTGACCCAATACCCCTGATACGAATATCTGCAGTTTTCCCAGGCTGCCCAGTTGTATTGATTACCCTTACACCGGCTACTTCCCCGGCCAAGGCTTGAGAAGCGTTAGATACACTCTTACGTTCGATAAGCTCAGAATCTACTTCCTTCATCGAACCGGCAAAGGCCTGCTTAGTAGTCGTACCATACCCGACCACTACAACTTCAGAAAGCAACTGGGCATCCGCGCCGAGTTCCACATCAATGGTCGATTGATTGTTGATGGCCACTTCTTGGCTTTCCATTCCCATAAAGGAAAACACCAACACTGTTGCATTAGCAGGAACCTCCACGGAGTATTGTCCGTCCAAATCCGTTGCCGTCCCCACAGTAGTTCCCTTTACTAAAACTGAAACCCCGGGAATGGGATTTCCGTCCTCGCCGGAAGTAACCGTACCGGTAACTGTCCGGCTTTGACCAAATGCCACGGCACTGGCCAATAGAATTGCTAATCCTAGCAGTAAAACTTTCTTCATAATTGGTTGATTTTGATTTAACGTTGTCAAGATAGTCGTTAACATCTAATAATCCAATAGTAGATTGATTTATTATAAACGAACAGATATTCCTTAACCAGTCTTAACACCACAATAAAACTCAACAACATTTTTAACCATGATTAAAAACATTATCCAAACAAAAAACCATGTATGAATTAAAAAACCATACATGAATACAGCTTATTTTGAAACAAGTATTTTTAACAACTTTTAACACCGTCAGCACAATTAGAACAATAACGCTACATATTTGAATTTTTTATAGTAACAACAGACTTACCAATTCCTCTTATAAACGATAATAATAGTATTATACACATAATAAAGGTGATTTTATACACACTTTTACATCCCGTTATTTAAAAAAACACATGTTATGATAATATTATATTTCAACCACGATTTTCATCAAAAAAAATTGGGCAAACGTAAAATATCCCGTCAAAAAAGTATCACAAAAAGCTATTCTTGTCCTTAAAAGCTTAATCCACCAAAATTTCAATTCGCCTGTTTTTAGACCTTCCTGTAGCCGTATCGTTTGACATAATTGGCCGCTTATCCCCGTATCCGGAAACGGTCAATCTTTCCCCATCTATTCCCCGCTGTAGTAAGTAATCACGGACACTCGCTGCCCTCCGCAGACTGAGGTCACGGTTATAATCCGCATCCCCGACATTATCAGTATGTCCTTCGATGACGATATGCACATCAGGGTTTTCATCCAAGAACTTCTTAAGCCTCAACAGGGAACTTTTTGAAGAAGGCTTTAGGTCAGCCTTATCAAAATCAAAAAAGACGTTTTCAAACAGAAACTCCTCGCCCTTGGCTACTGGCTTCAGCCCTATGTCCATGTCCTTGATGTCTTTTAAACTGTCCTTTTCCACGTTGTAGATCCGGGGCAAAAAACCCTTTTTCTCCACATACAATCCCGATGAAGCCTTGTCAGGATAGATCATCATAAACCGGCCCGAATCCCCTTCCGACCTGAATTCATACATGGTACTGTCATTTTCCAAATCCACCAGGGAAAGGGTGGCCACAATGGGCTCACCGGTCTTTTCATTCCGTACTTTTCCTCCCGTCACCACCAAGCGCTCACCAAGATCAATCTCCTTCGGAAAAGCAAACCGATAAAGATAAGACCTGTCCAAGGCACCATCCTTCAGGCTGTTTTCGGTATAATACGCATAATCCTGCTGGGCTGTGATAAAAAGGGCCAACTGGTCCAAGTGATCATTAATGGGATAGCCCAAGTTTACGGGTTGCTGAAAGGCCCCATGGACAATCTTCGAATTGAACAAGTCCATTCCTCCAAATCCCATATGACCGTCCGAAGCAAAGAATAACAGTTCATTGTTAAAATAAATGAATGGAGACACTTCATCAAATTCCGTATTGATGGATTCTCCTACATTAATGGGTTCTGACCACGAATTCTCTGACTCCCGCACGGAATAATAAATATCGTTTCCGCCCATCCCTCCTCGCCTGTTCGAGGAAAAAAACAGGATGCTTCCATCAGCAGAAAGCGAAGGCTGGGAATCCCAATATCGGGAATTGACCTTTTCGCCCATATTCATGGGCGCTTGCCATTGCCCTCCCACCTTATAGGCAATGTATAGGTCACAGCTCCCAAAAGAATCCGGAGCATCGCAGCTGGTATAGATCAAAATATTGCCGTCTGCCGAAATGGTACATGTACCTTCGTTATGAATCGTATTGATGGATTCGGAAAGGGCTTTGGGCGGGCTCCAGCTTCCTTGGTCCCAATTGGACGTAAAAATATCTTCATGCATCGATGGTGTGACCCCATCCCGCTTGGTAAACAACAGTTGCTTGCTATCCGCCGTGAGGACCGGAAAATATTGAAGATGGAATTGATTTAAAGGACTTTCCAGGCGCTCTTTGTGGATCACCTTCTCGTTTTTCAGCTCTTTTTGGATAAAGGCCATCTTTTGCTCCATCGCCTTGAAAGAAGAGGAGGACTTTACTTTACTGGAAAACAGTCCCTGGCTGTCGTGAAATTTCCTGATTGCCGCATCAAAATCACCGGACTTCAAGTATATATTGGTGATTAACCAGCTAAAATCTGCCATGAAGTCAACCTTGCCCTGACTTTTTAATTCACCGGCCTTGGCTACTTGGAGTGCCTCTACAGCACTTCCCTTTTTAAGCAATAATTGAGACCACTTTTTGTAAGCCTCCAAGAAACCCTCATCTTTTTTTACGGCATCAGCATATTTTTCCTGCGCTTCGTCATACCGTCTTCTCATGGAAAGGTCTTCCCCTTCCTGATATAGCTTGATCGCTCTCCTATTTTCGCTGGTATATTGTTGCCCAAGCGCCTGAGAACTTATAAAAATCAAAAATAAGACTATTTGGGTTATTCTCATTTAGTTTATGGGATATCCATAAATTTATGAGTTTGTAGCGAAATATTCCAATCTGGATGCTTTTTTATGTAGTCAATGATCTCCCCGGTATATCGTTCTGCCTTGCTCCATTCCGGTTGGAGCAGCTTTCGACAGGCAGGCTGGACCTTAGCGGCATGTTTCTCCGCAAAGGCAAAATCACTTTTGTGAAAAACAATAACTTTAAGTTCATTTGCCTTCTCAAAAATACTGGGATGAGGTTCCTTGAACTTTTTGGGTGAAAAACAGACCCAGTCAAACTGCCCGGAAAAAGGATGTGCTCCACTGGTCTCGATATTGATGGTGAATCCCTTTTCTTTCAATAGCGCTGTGAGGGGACCTAAATCATACATCAAAGGCTCTCCTCCCGTAATCACCACCAATTTCCCAGGATATTGCAGTGCACCCTCCACGATCTCCTCCACTGATTGTACCGGCCACTTTCCTGCTTCCCAAGATTCCTTCACATCGCACCATACACAGCCCACATCACATCCTCCTAAGCGGATAAAGTATGCCGGATGACCGGTAAAGGTCCCTTCTCCCTGTATCGTATAAAAAGCTTCCATCACCGGAAGCTTTATTCCTTTTCCTACTGCTTGCTTGATTTCCATAGTATAATTTTTGATGTAGCGGGAGATTGAACCGCTATTATTGAGCCCTTGGAATCATCCACTGGGCCTAAACAGGCATATTTCCAAAGCACAAGGCATTTTACAACCTCATACACCCTTGGAATCACTCTTTTCGATAAGCATCCCGCTGTTTAGGGATACACTTTTCTCTCTGCCGACAGAAGCGTATTGTACAATAACGACGCAATGGTCATCGGCCCCACCCCACCTGGAACAGGGGTAATGGCAGAAGATTTGGCAGAAACCTCGTCAAATTTAACATCACCAATTAACCTAAAACCGTTTTTCTTGGATGCATCCTCTATTCTGTGGATTCCCACATCGATGACCACGGCCCCTTCTTTCACCATATCGGCCGTCACAAACTCCGGCTTACCAATGGCCACGATCAATATATCGGCTGTTTTGACTATTTCCTTTAAATTTTTGGTCCTACTGTGGGTCAAGGTAACCGTGCTATTGCCCGGGTAATCATTCCTTGCCATCAGAATGCTCATCGGTGATCCTACGATATGGCTTCTTCCGATTACCACACAATGTTTACCGGAGGTTTCGATCTCATATCGCTTTAGCAACTCCACAATACCATAAGGAGTCGCAGCCACATAAGTAGGCCAATTCAAGGCCATACGACCGACATTGGCCGGGGTAAAGCCGTCGACATCCTTTTCAGGCTTGATTTTGGCGGTCACCTTTTCCACGGATATGTGCTTTGGAAGCGGCAACTGGACAATAAGTCCATCAATGTCGGGATTTTCATTAATCTCTTCCACCGTTTTGAGCAAGGCTTCTTCGGACACATTGTCCTCCAATTTCACCAAAGTCGACTCAAAACCTACAAATTCACAAGCCTTCACCTTGGCGCCCACGTACGTCTGACTGGCACCATCGTTCCCTACCAACACCGCTGCCAAATGAGGAACTTTACCTCCCGCTGCTTTGATCTCTTTGACGCGGGCCGCAATTTCATTTTTGATTTCTGCTGAAGTCTTCTTTCCGTCTATTATTGTAGGCATGATTTCTTAAAGTTGGAAGTGAGAAGTACGAAATACGAAGACTCCGTTTAGCTGCTCACATTTACACTCATTTTTGATTATTCTTTACTTTATTAATTGATGCTACCATAATGGATAACAACTCATTTCCTTCACGATGCAATTCTTCAATATCCCTTATCAAGTCTTGATTGACTTCTCTTAATAACTCCTAGAAGTAGAGACTCTCATCCGTTTCTTCTTCTACTATTTATAATTTATTCAGAAAATCAGCGGTAGATTTTGCTCGTTGAGCAGCCCTGTAATTGGCTCCTACCGAACTAGAGCATCTTATCAACTGATTTTCGTACGCATTATACTCCCTGGTTTTTGGAAGTTTAGAACAAAAAACCATGTTTGTACCGCATATTTTTTTGTCCTTTCTACTAGATTATTTTTCATATCATAAAGCTTTTAGTTAACTACAACAACTTCAACTTAAAAACCTTCTAATCCAAAAACATCCATCTAATTTTCCAAATCCAAGGCTTTGCCAGCACTTCGTACTTCTACCTGCGTACCTCTAACTTTAATCCAGTTTTAGGACAGCCATAAACGCTTCCTGCGGCACCTCCACGTTTCCTACCTGCCTCATACGCTTCTTCCCTTTTTTCTGTTTGTCCAGCAGTTTACGCTTACGTGAAATATCCCCTCCATAACATTTCGCCAAAACGTTTTTACGCATGGCTTTCACGGTTTCCCGTGCGATGATCTTCGTTCCGATAGCTGCTTGGATAGCAATCTCAAACATCTGTCTTGGCACCAGTTCTTTCAGCTTTTCACAGAGCCTCTTGCCCCATTCGTAAGCCTTGTCCCGGTGGACCACAGCCGAAAGGGCATCTACCACTTCACCGTTGAGCATGACATCCAAACGGACCATTTTGGAAGGCTTGTTTTCCCGGAGGTCATAATCAAGCGATGCATAGCCTCTGGAAATCGTCTTCAACTTATCAAAGAAATCAAATACAATCTCGGCAAGTGGCATATCAAAGGTCAACTCCACCCGATCTGCAGTCAGGTAAACTTGATTCTTGATTTGACCCCGTTTTTCCATACAAAGCTGGATTACCGGCCCCACGTAATCGGATTTGGTAATGATCGATGCATGGACGTACGGCTCTTCTATATGTCTGAAAAGGTTTGGATCAGGCATGTCGGATGGGGCATTGATCAATTTGATGGTATCATCGTTCATCAATGCCTTGAACTGAACGGAAGGAACCGTCGTGATCACAGTCATTCCAAATTCGCGCTCCAAGCGCTCCTGGATAATCTCCATGTGCAACATTCCTAGAAACCCGCAACGGAACCCAAACCCTAAGGCCGCAGAAGTCTCCGGTTCCCAGACCAACGAAGCATCATTGAGCTGTAGTTTTTCCATCGATGCCCTAAGCTCTTCAAACTCCGTGGTATCCACCGGATAAATCCCTGCAAACACCATTGGTTTCACATTCTCAAAGCCTTTGATCGCCTTGGCACATGGTCGCTTGATATGGGTAATGGTATCCCCTACTTTCACCTCTTTGGCTACTTTGATCCCCGAAATCAAATACCCCACATTTCCTGCGCTTATGGTTTTTTGAGGATGCTGCACAATGCCCAGCACACCGATTTCATCGGCATCATATTCTCTGCCGGTATTGACAAATTTAATTTTATCGCCCTTGTTAATGGTACCGTTAAACACCCGAAAGAGCACCTCCACTCCCCTAAAAGGGTTGTAAACGGAATCAAAGATCATCGCCTGCAGCGGTTCCTCTGCATTGCCTTCTGGTGCAGGAATCTTTTCTACCACGGCATTCAAGATGTCCTCAATACCGGTACCTTCTTTACCAGAGGCCAAAATAATATCTTCACGGTCACAACCGATGAGATCGATCACCTCATCCGCTACCACCTCTGGCTCTGCTCCTGGAAGGTCAATTTTATTCAGGACGGGAATAATTTCCAGATCATGTTCCATCGCCAAATAGAGATTGGAAATGGTCTGGGCTTCCACGCCTTGGGAAGCATCCACGATCAGCAAAGCCCCTTCACAGGCAGCGATGGACCGGGAAACCTCATAGGAGAAATCCACGTGCCCGGGAGTATCGATCAGGTTCAGGGTATATTCCTCTTCCTGATAGGTATATTTCATTTGGATCGCATGAGACTTGATGGTAATTCCCCGCTCACGCTCGAGATCCATATTATCCAACAATTGATCTTGCATCTCTCTTTCAGTCACGGTATTGGTAAACTGCAGGAGACGATCCGCCAACGTACTCTTCCCATGATCAATATGGGCGATGATACAGAAGTTTCTTATTTTTTGCATATCCATTCTGTCGGCAAAAATAGTAAATACTCTCCGCAAAACCGCGCGTTTACACACCAATAGCTGTAAGATATTCTTATCTCATACAGTGATCGACCAAAAACCGATCTTAATTTTGAATCAATCAGAAAAGCCAGCGCTACAAATTTGTTCACACATGGCACCAAAACCTCCAAGACGCCAAGCCCTGCTGTTAACCGCCTAATCATCATCGACCTCCAAACAAAACAGTACCTCAGAGCCTCCTTCTCCTAAAAAGCAAGCTCCAAGTTTTCTTCTATTGATGCTGTTCTAAAAGTTCTACCCTAAAAAACCCCATGAATCAGTGCCCCGTGGCCAATCATGGTTAAAATAAGTGCATAAAAAAAGCCTGGATCACAAGTCACCCCGTCATGGCATTTCCATGACTTATGATCCAGCCTTCCCCAGGACACCCCATGATGCCTTTACGCTTAAAACCCGGGGTTTTGATCTTCGTTGGTCAACGCACTGTTATTATCAATTTCGGACAAAGGGATCGGCAGCAGGTCATATCGGTCGGAGTACACGGGAATAGGTTCATTTTCTAGATATCCCATCCTCCTCCATCGGCGGATATCACGATTACGAATTTGTTCTCCGGCCAGCTCTACCCTCCGCTCGTGCTGAATGGCCCTGCGCATTTCTTCCTGTGTACCTGTTGGATATTGGGCTGTTGGATAGGGAGGCATGGCTACATCCGCCCGGGCGCGCACTTGATTGATATAAGGCAATGCCGACGCAGGCCCACTGGTTTCATTTTCCACCTCAGCCATCATCAGCAGTACATCTGCATAGCGTATCACCCTGAAATTGATGCCGGATTGGGTATTCTCTGCCTCTCTTTTATAGATCATTTGGTATTTTCTCCAGCTGGGCACCGACGTATTGCCTTGGACATTATCTTCCGAAAGCACACTTTCTCCGTTATTGAACGTATCTCCCAAACTGTACAAGGTATACCCATACCGAGGGTCATCCTTTTCCGCTCCGTTGGACTCCTGCTCAAATTCAGCAACCAATGTAGGGTTAGGAATAATGTTTCGCCACGCGGTAGGGCCATACTCTTGTCCCCGAAAGGTCACTTCTGCAATGCCATTTCCATCGGCATTCCATCCTCCGTCGGTTCCAAAATCTTCTGAAAACTGCACCTCCCAAAGGGACTCCGCATTGTTCTCATTTTCCTCTTCAAAATTATCCAAGTAGCGATCCACTAGCCGATATTCACCCGAATCAATAATGGCCTGTAAAAGGGGCTTGGCTGCCGCAAAATCTCCTCGGAACAAATGTAACTTCGCCAGCACGGCCTGAGCAGCCCCAATGGACGCCCTGCCCACATCCGCACCGGAATAGGTACTTTTAGGCGGCAGAAGACCAATGGCAGCGGTCAAGTCATCGATTACCTGCTGGTAAGAATCTTCCTGACTGGCCCTGGGAGCTCCATCAGGACCTGTAGCAGAAACCGTCATCAAGGGCACTCCTCCCCACAGCGTACTCAATTCATAATATGCCAGACCACGGAGGAAATACGCTTCGCCGAGCACCCTGTCACGGAGGTTTTCGGAGATGTCCTCTTGTGGCTGATCCACATTCGCAATGACCAGATTGGCCCGCTGGATGACCCGGTACCAGCCCCTCCAATTGGCCAACACCAAGGAATTGGAACCGTCAAATACATGATTCAATACCCGGGCCCGGTGTGCCTCTAATTGGGCTCCTCCTGAAGCCACATCATCCGACAGTAAGTCCTGGATAAAGAAGTACTCACGATTGTAAAGATCATTGGCCTGCAAGGCTGCATAGGCTGCATTGACGGCCGCCACATATTGCGGCCCCGTCTTATAAAACGTCTCGGTAGAAAGCTCATTAGGATTGACCGGGTTTAGCTTCTCCTCGTTACAGGACTGTGCCCAAGCCATCAGTAAAACAATTAGGATATATGGTTTAAGTCTCATGGTGCTTTTCAATTATTAGATGATCAGAAAGTTAGCTGGATTCCTCCGAGAAATGTCCTGGCAGCAGGAAACTGCCCAAAATCTATCCCCATCCCTAAGGACTGGTCGATTTCAGTTCGCACAGCAATCTCTGGATCATATCCAGAATAATCCGTAATCGTAAAAAGGTTTTGTGCCGAAACATAAATCCGCAAATTGGATATACTGTTTTTTGCTATGGACTGTAAAAAAGCATCTGGAACCGTATAGCCCAAAGACAGGTTTTTTAAACGGGCATAGGAACCGTCTTCCACCCACCGCGAACTTGCCCGGGCATTGCCATTCGGATCTCCCGAAACCGCCCTAGGCACATCTGTCTGTGTATTGTTTGGGGTCCACCTGTCCAATACCACCGTGCTGGCATTGAACAGCCTGCTCATCCCTTCGGTATGGAACCGGATATTGCTGTATATCTCATTTCCCTGCACCCCTTGGAGAAAAAGAGATAGATCAAAATTCTTGAAATTGGCATTAAAATTTAGGCCATAGGTAAAATCCGGCATATAGTGCCCCAGATTGGTTCGGTCATCTGCACCAATGACCCCGTCGCCGTTGATATCCTTGAACTTGATATCCCCTGCTTGGGCATTGGGCTGTTGGCTGGTATCCTCGCCGGTTTGGAAAATCCCTTCCACTTCCCATCCGTAAAAATAAGCGATAGGCTTACCTTCTTCCGTATAGGTCATGGGATCCCCTTGGAAAGCCGGGCCAAAAATTGAATTTCCCGATCCAAGGGATATCAATTCATTATTGACAAAGCCAATATTACCATTGACGCCAAACTGGAAACTCCCGGTCTTCTTTTGATAGCCCGCGGTAAACTCCATTCCACGATTTCTAACCGTCCCCACATTGGCCACCGGCGCTACATCAAACCCTAAAGAAGGCGGCACGGGCACTCCCAGGATCATGTCCTCTGTCTTGTTGTCAAACCATTCCGCAGTAAAGGTGATCTGATCATTCAAAATCCCCAGATCCAACCCGATATTCTTCATAATGGTCGTTTCCCACTTCAGGTCTTCATTTGCCAAGGCATTGATCGTGCTGCCTCCCGCGAGGGTTCCGTTGAAGTTGTAGAACATATTGGAATTGATGGTCGCTTGATATACATAATCACCTATCCGGTCATTTCCGGTCTCTCCATAGCTCGCCCTCAACTTCAAATCACTGATGGCTCCGGCGCTTTGCATAAACCCTTCCTCACTGATTCGCCAACCGGCAGATACAGAAGGGAAAATCCCCCATTTGTTATCTGGTCCGAATCGTGATCCCCCATCCCGGCGGATGCTTGCACTCAGCAGGTACCGCTGTTTATAATCATAATTGACACGACCAACATAGGAAATCAGCCCATACTCGGTTTTCTCACTTGTCGTGACCTGGTTTTGGACCCCTTGTAGCTCCCTGACATCATTGGTCAGTTCATTTTGGCCCGATCCCGTAAGGGATGATGAAATGAACGTCTGCTTTTCTATCACACCCAGCAAGTCCAAATGGTGTCCTCCGAAATCTTTGTTATAGGAAAACTGATTGCTAAAAAGTGGGGATACGTAAGAATTTCGGGTTTGGCTGATGGCGGCAAATACCTGAAACATAAAATCGCCCGCATTGAACATGGGCGTATATTCATTTCGCTGCCCTGTGGTAATGTCAAGGCCCGTCATAAATTTATAATGAAAGCCCTCCAGTATTTTCACATCAATATAGGCAGAGCCCAAGATCTTAAAATCCTGGTACCGGTCCTGTTTGAGCGCTGCGTTCAGCACTGGGTTTTCCGGATCCGAACCATCCTCGGTATCCGTAGCCCTAAAACCTCCCTGTCTGCTGGGATCCCTGACAGGAATATAAGGAACCATCTTGACCATATGCTCCATCTGGCTTCGTCCTCCGCTGAATGGCTCGTCATTTCGATTGGTATAAGACACGGTAAGGGTTTGCCCTACAGACACCCTATCGCCAAGATCAAACTGAGTATTCGCCCGGAAGGAAACCCGCTCGAAGTCTACCCCTTTCATAATCCCATCTTGGGCAAAATACCCCATGGAAATATTGTATAGACTGCTCTCCCCTCCACCGGAAACACTGACGTTATAATCCTGGATCGGGGCAGATTGGAACATCTCATCCTGCCAATCGGTACGGACATTGGCAAATTCACCCAAATCATTAAAACGTTGTGGGATATCATCCCCTGAATTGGTCAAAAGTTCACGTCCGAAATCAAGGTATTGGTCTACATTTAGCAAATCCAAGGTCTTCCAGGCATTTTGGACGCCATAATAAGCGTCCAAGGAGACTTTCGGTTTGCCCTTGTTACCTTTCTTAGTGGTTACCAAGACTACACCATTGGCGGCACGGGATCCGTAAATGGCAGCCGTAGAGGCGTCCTTTAACACTTCAATCGACTCGATATCAGCAGGATTGATCTGATTCAACCCACTTGCCGGCATCCCATCGATAACATATAACGGGTCATTATTACCAACGGTGCCTATTCCCCGAATTCGCACCACCGGATCAGCTCCCGGGGCACCGGCATTGGTTACGGACACGTTAGCTGCCCTTCCCTGCATGGCCGAAGCCAAATTTGGAACCGGCAATTCCCTGATCTCTTCGGCGCTCACCGAGGATATCGCTCCGGTAACTTTTGCCCGCTCCTGCGAACCATATCCCACTACAACGACTTCATTTAATGCAGAAAGATTCTCCTCAAGAACCACATTAATAGTGGTCTGATTACCTACTTTCATCTCATGGCTAGCATAACCAATAAAAGAAAAAACGAGAAGGGATTCCCGAGAAGGCACTTCAATACTAAACTCGCCGTCAAGATTGGTAATGGATCCTTGGGTGGTACCTCTTACAGAGACATTTGCACCTGGCAAAGGCTCTCCAGTTGGGGCTCTTACTGTTCCTGTAATGATCAGGTCTTGGGCGGAAACGTTTCCGGAAAAACAGCCAATAAAAATAATTAAGGTGGCCAGCTTCCAAATTCCCTTTTGGTAGCGCACCGGTTTTCTTGGGTTGATAGATAGGGTCATACGGTGTGGTTAATTAGGGGTTGATTCTTTTTCTAAACAAGAATCATTTTAATACTATTATACCCTAAATTACACGTAATCAGACAAATATCAAATTATAAAAACATTAATATTATAATTCATATCATAATTGGATTTATGAAATCGATACCATACTATATTTATTACTATTTTTTGGAATAAAATTTACAAAAACAACATGTAACATCCTTATGAAATTTTTATAACCCACTCACAAAACCATTTAAACTCAAAACAAACCTCTTATAACACCTTTAAAGCATGTTCCACAGAGCATAATTACAACCGATTTCTATAAGTCCCATTATATTGTTAAAAGTCCTCCCAAGCACTGGGGGACAAAACCATCCTCTTGCCTCTCTCGTCCAATCATCGCCATGTCCATGGAAAATCATCACAGCATTGTTATCTTTGCACCCTTACCACAAAGACCTTCTCATGAAAAAATTGGCCGCAAAGAAAAAGCAGCAAAACATAGGCGAATACATTGTGTACATGTACCAAATGGAAGACCTGCTCCGTTCCTACCAATTCAACATGGACGAAGTAAGTCAGTATGTGGTTTCCCACTATCCAGTGACACCGGATGAAAAAAAAGAAATCACCGGATGGTTTGAAACGTTATCAAAGGATATGCAGGAAGAGGGCATTCAGGAAACAGGACACCTGAAAGCCACCCAACAGGAAGTCCAAAAACTGGCAGAAATCCACTGGGAATTGTTAAAGACTGACAAAGACTATTTTTCCATATACAATGAAGCGAAGCCTCACGTAATTGCCTCCATCATGGCAGCAGAAGGCCAGGACATTGGACACGAGATCCAAATTTGCATCAATGGTGTATACGGGCTCTTATTGTGCCGCCTGACCGGTAAAAAACTCACCTCGGAACAAGAAAAAGCTGCGCAAGCATTTGGAAAGGTATTGAGCTACCTCAACCTTGTTTATATGGACCGTAATAGACAAGTGCCACAAGGATAAATCTAGCGCATTTCACCTGCGCTAAAACTCCATATACTCGTAGATACTGCTGTAAAGCCCGTTATCATTGACAAAATCCAAAAATTTTTGGTAAAATGGATGGGTGCTCAAGGTGCCACTGTCCCCGACGACCATTAATTTCCGCTTGGCTCGCGTGAGGGCTACGTTCATGCGTCTGGTATCGGCCAAAAACCCGATTTCCCCTTCGTCATTTGACCGCACCATGCTGATCAGGACCACATCCCTCTCTTGCCCTTGGAAACCGTCGATCGTGCCAATGGTGACATGATCCGACAACTGCCTCAAGTTTTCATACTCGCTTCCTTCTTCCATCAGCTCTGCCAATTTCTTGACTTGGGCCTTATAGGGCGAAATAACCCCAATGGTAAAAGCCTTTTCCTTAAAAGTTGACACCCCAATTTTTTCCACCAGCTTCTCCAACATCCCCAGCCCAAAGCGTGCCTCATCTGTATTCAGCTTACTCAACGAATCCTTTTCCAGGTGTTCACCAAAGCCGCTACCTGCCGTATCGATATACGCCATCACCCTTTCGTCATGGCCCAGAAAATGTTCATCGGTCAAAGCGGCCGCTTCCAATTGTCCGTGGTAAAAATACTCACTTGAAAACCGCATGATAAGTTCCGGCATCCGGTACTGGACCCTGAGCATACGACTGGCTTCTGGTTGCCGCTGAATCACTTTTTCAAAAAGGGTTTCACTGAGACCGTCCTTCGCCGCCTCATAGGACTTGATGGTCGGGGGAAGCTGGCAGTGATCCCCAGCCATCACTATTTTTTGGGCTTTTAATACCGGAATCCATGTGGCAGGCTCAAGTCCTTGTGCAGCCTCATCGATAAATACCACCGGAAACGCCATCCCTTTCAGCACGGGGTGATTGGCCCCGACGAGCGTGGTGGCGATGACTTGGTTTTGTTGGAATACATCGTAAAGAATATAGTCCTCCAAATGCCTGGCAGCCTCTTTTACCTTGGAAGCCTCTGCAAACAACTGCTTCCGCTGCTGCCGCTCTGCAGCACCAAAATTCCGCTTATATTTCCTTCCCAGTTTACGGTATTCCTCTGCTGCCTTGCGCAATTTCTTCAAATCCCTAAAACTACTGTGCTGGGCTATTTTGGCATCCAGCGTCTGCTCCAACAATTCGTCGTCCACCCTTGCCGGATGCCCAATGCGCAATGTGGAAAGGCCTATGGCAAGGAGTTTTTCGACCAGCAGGTCCACTGCAGCATTGCTGGGGGCACACACCAACACTTGTCGATGTGACCGTAAGGTTTCCTCGATGGCCTGCACCATGGTCGTGGTCTTGCCTGTCCCGGGAGGGCCGTGCACCAAGGCCACCTCTTGGGCTGCCAACACCATTTCCACCGCCTCCACTTGGCTGTGGTTTAGATGAGGCGCCTCCACTGACTTGGGCAATCCTCTAACAAAAGAAGCCTTTTCCTGCCCTAAAAGGACATTTCTCAACTGCCCCAATCGGCCTTCGCCCGCCTTGATCACCTGCTGTACGGCATACTCCATCTCTCGGTAACTGGCTTCATCAAAATGCAGGTCAACACCAAGTTTGCCGTCATGGAGCCAATCCGGCCATTCATGGCCCATCAAGGTAACCACCATGGTGTTTTTCTTCACCATATTCACCACACCATTGGTGCGCAAGGGAGCACCATCAGAAAAATTAGAGAACAAGGAAACGGTTTTTCCTGATTGGAAGCCATGCGAAAGCCGGGTGTCTGCTCTTTCCACCTCCACAATCAACCGGTCTCCCAGCCCTACCTTCGTCTTCACCAGCTGCACGGGATACCAGCAGATCCCTTCCTTCTGCTTATCGGCGACCGAAGCACTGAGGGTTTTGGCCCGGTATTGCTCCAGGTCTTCTTTCCACTCTTTCTTTAAAAGTTGTAAAGTTATTTTTAATTCTTCCTGTATTCTCGACATCAATGGTTATTTTTAATATTCAAAACTAATGTAATTAAACCGAGTTTTCAGGCATCTAAACGTTTTTCAACATTGAACTTTTTGGCACACGCATATCTATCATTTGACCAGCCTAAGGTTTTGCTCGGAAACTTTATCGGGGACTTTGTACGCGGCAATGTGGACGAGCAGTTTGAGCCTGAAATCGCCATAGGCATCCACCTGCACAGGGAAATTGACCATTTCACAGACACTCATCCCGTGGTAAAGGAAGCCCAGGAAATGCTCAAGCCCCTCTACAAACGCTATTCCCTGGTCATTACCGATGTCTATTTTGATTACTTCTTGAGCAAACACTGGAAAGCGTATGACGACAGAAGTATACAGGAATTTTCACAGCAGGTCTATGCACTGGTGGACCAAAACAAGCAAAAACTCCCCAAAAGTTTTCTACAACTATTCCGCCACATGAAAAAAGGCGATTGGCTGGTCGCCTATGGCACCTTGGATGGCATGAAATCAACCTTGACAGGTATTTCCAAACTTACTACTTTTGAATCCAACATGGGATCTGCCCATTTGTTCCTCCAGCAACATGAAAAAACGCTAAAGGGATATTTTGACCGCTTCTTCCCAGATTTGATCACCTTCTCCAAGCAAAAACTGGAGGAACTAAGCAAAGACTATGATTCATTGTAAACCAAAACGGTCCACATATATTTCTTTGGGGATTGTCGTCGCTATCCTCTTTGCAGGCCTGAGCTATATCCTTCACGATTTTAGCACGGTAAGAACCTATGGCTTGGCCTTTTACCTGATCAGCGCCAGTATCCTAACCGTGGTCCTGCTCATGCTGTTGGTGAAGATGATGGCCGGATACCGGTTCGTATCAGCAGGAAAAGGAAAGATCATGGTAAGACTGCCCCTCAGGGGAATGAAAAAAGACTATGCCATAGCGGACGTGCTAGCTTGGCAGGAAGAAATCGTCCACACCAATAAAAAAGAATTCAGGCAATTGACCATCGTATTTGATGACAAAAGATCTATCAGCCTCAGCAACCATGAGCATGTCAATTACATCGAACTCTACAAATACCTGATCAAAAAAGTCCCCAAGAAAAAGGTAAAGGGCTGAGATAGTATCAAGTACAAGGTATAAAGTACGAAGACGAAGCAATGGCGAAATAGAAGATTGAATATCGAAGAAATGATCGGGACATTAATGGCAGGATATCCCATTTCGCTGTCCCGACCCACTTCTTGATACTGACATCTCATTTCAATGCTTCCAATCGTACTGATCAAGGTTTTCCAAACAGGCATTTAGCAGCTTGATGCTTGCGGCAATATCATGCTTATGTGCCATTTCAATGACTTGGTGCATATGCCTGGTGGGAATGGATATTGCTCCGGCAATCGCGCCCTGTTTCCCCATACGCTGCACTCCTGCCGTATCCGTGCCGCCTGCGGTAAGGATCTCAGGCTGCCACTTGATCTGATGGCCGTCAGCTGTCTTTTTCATAAAGTCTACCATTCTGTAATCACAAATGGTCATGGCATCCATTACCTTTATGGCAGTTCCTTTTCCAAGCTCGGTGACCTTTTCATGCGGAGAAGCTCCGGGCACATCAAACGCAATGGTCGTATCCAAGGCAATGCCAAAATCAGGATTGACACCATGGGCCGCGACATTGGCTCCGCGGAGGCCTACTTCCTCTTGAACGGTAAAAGTGGCGTAGACATCATAAGGTGGATTTTCGATAGCCTTTAAGGCCTCGATCAAAATAAAAACTGCCACCCTGTTATCAATGGACTTACAGTTTACACAATCGCCCATTTCGATCAGCTCGCGATCCCTGGTCACAGAATCTCCCACTTGCACGTATTTTTCCACCTCTTCCTTGCTCATCCCCAGATCTATAAAATAATCGGTGGTCTTAGGAAGCTTGTTTCTTTCCTCTGGTGTCATGACATGGATGGGTTTGCTGCCCATCACCCCTACCAAATCCTTTTTGCCATGCACAATGACCCGTTGGGCAGTGAGGGTCTTGGGATCGAATCCTCCCAAGGTATGAAACCGCAAAAAGCCATTGTCGTCGATGTGCGTAACGATAAAGCCTATTTCATCCATATGGGCCGCCACCATCACGCGCTTGCCATCAGGATTTTTGCTCCCTTTTTTGATCGCGATCACATTGCCTATATTGTCTACTTTCACCTCATCTACCAGAGGCGTCACTTCCTTGATGACCAATTCCCTGATTCGCTTTTCAAAACCAGGTGCACCGGCCACTTCACAAATTTGCTTCAACAGTCCTGTATTGATATTCATAGGTTTATCTTTTAATGGTTTCTTCTTTTAAAATCGGCAGGCTGAAAATACAAAAAGGCCATCAGAATGACGGCCTTTTTGATTATATTTTGAACGTTTGTCTAGTAGGCCCTGACGACCTTTCCTTCCATGAAGTTGACAAAGGATTTATTGACCACTTTCATGCCGCCCTCTGTCGGGAAATTCCCCGTGAAATACCAATCTCCCAAATGCTCTGGACAGGACTTGTTCAGGTTCTCTACCGTTTGATAGATCACCTTGACCTCCGCATTGATTTGGTCCATGGTAATGATGTCGGCTATTTTGTCAGAGACCTGCTGTGGCGTAAATTGGCTGTAAATATCTTTTACAAAATTCTCCTCCGCATCGGGATTAGCCACACATTTATCATATACTTCATCCAGTATGTACTGCTGGCCGGTTTCTTCCAACAGTTTAAGCGCAGCCCTGAAAGCGATAAATTCCCGCATCTTGGACATGTCAATACCATAACAGTCCGGATAGCGGATCTGCGGTGCCGAAGACACGACAATGATGCGCTTTGGCTTTAATTTGTCCAAGGTGGTCAGAATGCTCTTCTCCAGCGTCGTCCCCCGTACAATGCTGTCATCCAGCACCACAATGGTATCCACACCCGAGCGGATCACTTCATAAGTCGTGTCGTAAACATTGGCCACCATCACATCACGGTCATTATCGTTGGTAATGAAGGTCCTTAGCTTGACATCTTTGTTGACCAACTTCTCCACCCGCGGCCTGAAGCTGAGCAGGTCCTCTATGTTTTCCAAATGCGGCTTTCCTTCCAAGAGAATCTCCCTTCTTTTGGCGCTGAGGTAATCTTCAAGCCCTTCGATAAGGCCAAGGAAAGCTGTTTCTGCTGTATTGGGAATGTATGAAAAAACGGTGTTTTTCAGGTCAAAATCGATGGCTTTGAGAATCTGGGGTATCAGGGCTTTTCCGAGTTGTTTTCTCTCCCTGTAAATATCCGGGTCGGTTCCCCTTGAAAAATAAATGCGTTCGAACGAACAAGACTTTTTCTCCAGTGCGGAAAGGATTTCATGCTCTCCGAATGAACCGTCTTTATTGACGATCAGGGCATGTCCGGGCTTGATTTCCTGAATGGAATTATAGTCAATGTTAAAAGCAGACTTGATGGCCGGCTTCTCGGAAGCAATCACCACAATTTCATCATCGGCATAATAATAGGCCGGCCGGATGCCAGAAGGATCTCGTACGACGAAACTGGCTCCGTTTCCAATGATTCCGGCCATGGCATAACCACCGTCAAAATCCCTGCAGGATCTCCTCAGTATCCTCGCCACATCCAATTCCCGCTCGATCACTTCCGTGATCTCATTATTACTGTACTCATCTTTATACTTGTTGAAAATCCGTTGATTTTCCTCATCTACGAAGTGTCCGATCTTTTCCATCACGGTCACCGTATCGGTCTTTTCTTTTGGGTGCTGTCCCAGCTCTACCAGCTTTCCAAACAGCTCCTCCACATTGGTCATGTTAAAGTTCCCCGCCATCACCAGGTTCCGGCTTCTCCAGTTATTCTGTCTCAAGAACGGATGGCAGGTTTCTATGCTGTTTTCCCCGTGCGTGCCATACCTCAAATGCCCCAACCACACTTCACCTGAAAAGGCCACATTGTCCTTGATCCAGTCGGCATTCTTCAGTCCTTCTTCTCCACCGAGCTTTTTGGCTTTCCGAAATTTCTTGGCCACTTTTCCGAAGATGTAGTTGACTGCTTGCGGATCCACAGACCTGTACCGGCTGATGTACCGGGTACCGGGCTTGCTGTTTATCTTAATGTTGGCAATCCCAGCACCATCTTGGCCCCTGTTGATTTGTTTCTGCATTAGCACATACAGCCTGTTTGCAGCATACATGGGTGTACCATATTTATCAATATAGTATTGAAGGGGCTTGCGGAGCCTGACCATGGCTATGCCGCATTCGTGTTTGATTTGATCACTCATCGGGTATTTGCAAGTAGTATTTTAAGCAACAAAGTTAAACCTTTTTTATCACTTTCTCCCAAATGTCTCGGGGCTTTAACAACCCATTTTAAAAAAGAAAAATTCCTTTTTACAAAATTTGTCTTTAAAAACACTTTGCTAAAAAAAATAATATTTCACAATAATCCTATCAACTTAAAAATCAACCTACAAACAAAAGGCTAACCTAAAAATAATTATTCCGTAACCTGATTTTTTAAAATAGTACTTTAAACCAGTGTCATCACTCCCACAGCGGATACTTCTCTAAGTTTACTTCCCTGCCAAAAAACAATTTAGTGGTACTTTCGAATGAAGCGGTATAGTCTGACACCAAAAAACGATCCTTCCCTTTCGCACCTTGGTTCAGCAATCCCTTCCCTTTCAGGTATGCCCTCGTCGCCTCAGCAATCATCTCAGAACTGTCGATCACGGCCACCTTTTCCCCATAAAGTTCATCTATTTGTGGCTTTATCAAAGGGTAATGGGTACAGCCTAAAATCAGGGCATCGATCCCCTTGAGTTCCTCATCGTCCAAATAGCTTTTGATGATCTCTTTGCTTATTCGGTTGCTGTGAAAGCCCTCCTCGATCATCGGGGCCAATAACGGGGTGGCCAGCGCCGAAAAGGACACACCCTTGTCCAACCCCTCGATTTTATGACGATAGACTCCTGAGTTGACCGTTTGCTTGGTCCCTATCAGCCCTACACGCTTTCCGGCAAGGTGCTGCCCTACGTATTGCACCACTGGCTCGATGACATCAAAAACCGTTGCCCGGGAAGCCACATATGCCTTTACCAACTCGTAGGCTGCCGTGGAAGCCGAATTACAGGCGATCAGGATCAATTTGCAATTGGCCTTTAACAATACATCGGCAATTTTTACGGCATAGGCTTGAATGGCCGCAGTACTTTTATCTCCATAAGGCAAATGGGCCGTATCACCAAAATATACCAATTGCTCTTCGGGCAGCACTTTCTTTACCGCCCTGGCGACGGTCAAACCGCCAATACCGCTATCAAAAATCCCTATGGGAGAACTTTCCTGCATAAACGTCAAACCTTAGATTAATCGATTTGATTACCCCAATACCTATTGAAGCCATACCAAACTTATCAAGCAAGTCCCCTAAGCACCACTTGAACGATTTCGGATGATAGGCCTTCTGAAATGGATACGGATAACCACTAAATGAAAACAATGCTAATTGTCCACAAAACTATAAAAAAAGATCCCTCAAGCGCACGTGCCTGAGGGAAAATTGCAAGCAAAGAGTTATTGTTTTAATTAAGATGAAAGCCAAGTTAAAATAATTGGAGCACAACTGCAACTGCCCCCTCGGCATTTGGTAAATCTACATTTTGGGGATTATCACCTCATTATATTCCCAACAATTGGTGAAAACAAGCTAAAAACGTGGCTTTCAACACATTTAACCAGGAATGGTCTGATTTTGGCTCAATTATAATAGTGCTTACTTACTGAATCACCAAAGCCATCCGGTTCGATCAAAGTACCTAAATTACTATTACTATGAAATGGTCATTTCTCACATATCTCCTTTGTTTATTCCTTATGGTGGGATGCGGTGAATCTCCATCCACTGCCCATCATTCTTCCGCCTCGATCCCAGCTGAAAACTGTCCACCCCAAACGCAGGTATCCTCCAAAGTCATCGAGTACAGAAACTTGCCATCCCCCGTTATCAATTCCCTCGATCAAAACAGTGTTTTCGCTGAAATGAAATTGATCAAAGCCACCAAAGTTTCCAGTGGACATGGGGCTGTTTACAGCTTGGCATTTGAAGACGAAGAAAAATTCATCATCAGGGCAAAATTTAACGAATCCGGCCGTCTTATTCCCTATGACAGTCAGCCTATCGAGGTAGCTCAACCCCTTAATAAACAGCCAAAAAAGTAATTTCGATCGTTTATTTTATTATGATCAGTCCTACGTTTAGGAGCAGCATTAAAACTATTTCAATTTTAATAAAAAAATATTCTCAACAGTAAAACGTAAAAATAACAAATTTCATGCTGTAAAGAGCAATAATTTTCATAAGTAGATAACTGACCACCTTTTCGTAAAAAAAGCCATATTTTTTTATTAAAAGCTTATAAAAATATTAATTACTTTAGCAGATATAATCTTCCATAATAAAAATCGCACAATTCATTGCCTTGGAGATTAATTGACGCTAACTCACCAACAAGTACGAAATAAGGCAAGGTTTAATTTATGGCACAGTTTCAGCTGTGTTTACCTTTTATAGAATAGTTGACTTATGGCAAATGCAAAGATACTTCTGATTGAAGATGATTTGACCTATTCCAAAATCATCAAAAATTTTCTTGAGAAACACGATTACGAGGTGGACCAAACCTCTAAGATCAACGAGGCGTTTGTGATGTTGGACAAGAAACCCTATGACCTGATCATCACTGATTATCGGTTACCGGATGGAACGGGAATGGAAGTACTAGAAAACATTGTCCATAACAAAAAGAACACAAGGGTCATCCTCATCACAAACTATTCGGACATTAGGACGGCGGTACGTTCCATGAAGCTCGGAGCGATAGAGTACATCACCAAACCTATCAATCCCGACGAACTGCTTACCACCGTAAACGAAGCGCTCAAATCCCCTCCTACCAGAGGTGTCCCGGAAGATCAAGCTTCTGCGGTTTCCAAAAGCCCCAAAAAAACTTCCAAAACCACCGCTGGGGATGCCTATGTGGTCGGAAAAAGCCCCGAATCCCTCCAGCTGGAACAGTATATTTCACTGGTAGCCCCCACGGAAATGAGTGTCGTAGTCCTTGGGGAAAGCGGAACAGGAAAGGAATTTATTTCCAAACGCATCCATGAAAAATCAAAACGGTCTGGCGGACCTTTCGTCGCCATCGACTGTGGTGCCCTATCCAAAGAACTTGCTGGAAGTGAATTGTTTGGACACGTCAAAGGTGCCTTCACCGGTGCACTGGACAATAAGACCGGCAACTTTGAAATGGCCAATGGTGGGACCATTTTCCTTGATGAAATCGGAAACCTGAGCTATGAAGTGCAGATCAAATTGCTTCGTGCCATTCAAGAACGGAAAATCAGAAAAATAGGAGGAACCAAAGATATCCCAGTAGATGTCAGGATCATCGTAGCCACCAACGAAGACCTGTCCAATGCCGCAAAGAAAGGTGAATTCCGGGAAGACTTGTACCATAGACTAAACGAATTCAGCCTTAAGTCCACTCCTTTGCGTGACAGGGGCGAAGACTTATTCCATTATGCGGCCATTTTCCTTCAAGACGCCAATCAAGCACTCGGGAAAGACATCCTTGGTTTCAATGAAGAGGTAAAGGAAATATTCAAAACCTATAGTTGGCCCGGAAACTTAAGGGAACTCAAGAACATCATCAAAAGGGCTGTGCTTTTGACCACCGATGATTACATCCAAAAGGAATCCCTTCCGGTAGACCTGCTGTTACCCGAAAATTCAAGTACTCAAAACAGCAATACCAACGATCTCAAATCATCCTTTGAAGTGCAGGAAAAGGCCATGATCATCAAAACGCTCAATGAGGTCAAGCACAACAAGTCCAAGGCCGCGAAAATCCTCAACATTGACCGCAAAACACTTTATAATAAAATAGAAAAATACGGCATCGATTAATTTAGGCCATCAATTATCAATCGGGAACCCTTGAAAAAAGCTGGAAATCTACTACGATTTGATCCAGCACCACAAGGGTTTCTTTTTTTATCTTTTCCACCATTGTGGCTGCGTTGTTGAAATTATTTTCCTTCAAATCGTACTCCAGTCCCCTTGCCAAGGTACTTGCTTTAATCTTTAATTGCCCCAAACGACTTCCCAGCTTGTGGGCAATCTCCATTAATTCCTCCCAATCTCCACGGACACATGCCTGATCCAATTCAACTAGGTCTGCACTGGTGCTGGAACAAAAATCAATCAATACTTCCTTGACCATCTCCTCGTCATTCATGCAGAACTTTGAGATATCGGCAATGGAATATGATTGGGACTCTTGGGCTAACAATTCTGCATGGGAGTAGCCATTGACTTCATGGGAAATGGTTTCCAGCTCAAGCACTTTTCCAATCCTTTTGACCAGATCTCCCTCTTTGAAGGGCTTAAGGACGATGGCATCGAAGCCTGCATCTGACAATTGATCTTTTTCCTTGGCAAAAACATTAGCGGTAATCGCTATTGCTGGCAAATCCGTGTATCCATATTTCCCCCTCATCAATCGCAGGGTATCATAGCCGGTCACTTCAGGCATCTGCACGTCCAGCAAAGCCAAGTCCAAAGGAACCTGCTCAAATTCATCCCGGACTTTTACCCCGCCCAAGTAATCATAAACCTTTGCTCCATTGCTTTCAAGCAAGAGTTTGGCAAATTTTAACCCCACTGAATCGTCATCCACCAACAGTATATTGACTCCCCTAAGGTCATACCAACTACTGATTTCTTCCACTTTCACGGCTGCTTCAGTAGGTTTTACAGGAATTTTCACTTTAAACTCGGTACCTTCCCCTACACTACTTTCCAATTCAATTTTGCCTTTCAACAAATCAAGCATCCGCTTCACGATGGCCAGTCCAAGACCCGTACCGCCGTACTTACGGTTGATGGAGCCGTCCCCTTGATTAAACTCCTTGAACACATTTTCCTTAAACTCCTCCGACATGCCAATGCCGGTATCCTTTACATTGACCCATAAAAAATTTTTCTCATAAGCAACCTTCACCGCTACCATTCCCTCTTCGGTAAACTTGAGGGCATTGCTGATAAGGTTATTGAGGATCTGCCGGATCCTAAGCTCATCGCCTGAAAACCATTTCTCTTCCGGTATGTCGATGGTCCAAACAAAATCTATTTGCTTTTCCTTGGCTTTCAATTCGAAAGAACTCTGGATCGCGCGGAATAGCTTTTGTGGATTAAAAGGTTCATTTTCTATGGTGATCTTACCGGCCTCTAGCTTGGAAAGATCCAATATATCGTTCACGATTCCTGAAAGGGTGTCAGCAGCAAAGCCCACCATATTCACATAATCTTCCTGATCTTTGGTCATTGGGGTCTTGCGAATGGCATCATTATACCCCTGGATCGCATGCAGCGGATTCCTGATTTCATGGCTCATATTGGCCAAAAAGTTCTGCTTGGCCTTGGCCAATTTATCCGAGCGGACTTTGGCGCGTTCCAGTTCAAAACGCTTGCTCTCGTCTTTATTGATCTCGGTAAGGATACTATAGATAAACGCCGAAGACCCGACGATACCTACAAAGATAATCACCCCTAACAATATGGCCACATCAAATGCCAAGTCATAAAGGGAAGCATTTTTCTGCTCCACTTCCGCCAATGCATCGTACTGAAGGTTAGAAATGACCGTCTGGGTATCCTCGATAAGTGCACGGTTCTTTTCGTTTAGCTCCTTTTCCAATTGGGCCAAATTGGAGCGAAGGTGCTGTTCCTCATAATTGATATTGACCAAAAACTGCTTCACGGCATATAAAACCGAATCAGAATAGCTGGTGCTGGCATCATTTATGGTATCCTGCTCATCGACTTTTGGCCTAAACTGCTGGAACATATCCCGCAAGTTTTCTACCTCCGCCTCGGTCATCAGGTTTCCATCCTTAAATTTCTCCTCTGCACTGACCTTCTTTTGGGCAGGAGAATCCAATCTTCCTTTGGCCCTCCGTATCTTATGGTCAAAGCGGATTTTACCCAGGTTCTGTAACCGGTTGATCTCTTCCTGACGCTTGATTTTGGTCTCCAGGTTCTTGAGTGCCTCACGGCTAAAATTCCTGTTGATCAAATTATGCTTCACCTCCCGAAGGCCATTGTACACCACCACAAGCTCATTGATGTTATAATTAATCTGCTTCAGGTGGTTGAGCTCAACGGTATCGTTGGCAAACTGCTCGAGGTAATTCAGCTTTTTCTCGATCTTGTCCAGGTAGTTGACCGCAACAGATGTATCGTTCTCAGGTTCAAAATTTCCCTTTACCTTATCCAACTGGTACACATCTGCAAGGAGGGCGTTTAGCTCTTGCATGCGGTCACTTGGTTCTGAAAGTGTCTCTACGGTACCCAAAAGCCTGTTAAGGCTGAAATAGGTCACCGCTCCTACACTCAGTACCAGCATAATGGCGAGCATAAATCCTATGATCACCTTTTTCCTTGCCTTATGGGTCGTTTCTGTCGATTTCACAATATCCTGAATTTCAGCAAAGTTTCACACAAAAACAATACCAGCTAAACTTCCTCCACTTCCTCGACCAATACGTCGCCGGTCACTGCCTCGAAAGCGCAATATGCCGTGAAAAATGATACCGGAATGGTGACAAATACCCCAACGAAAACCAATGCACCGATGATATTGATGAGTATCAAGGAAAGGACCAACAGAAAGAATTTCCACCAGTTTTTGGTCACGATTTTTCTACTGTATTCCAAGGATTCCCAAAAATCCAACCCTGCAAAAATATGCAGCAAAATGGACAGGGAATACCCGACCATCAGGTAAACTCCCGGCACGACAAACAATACCAGTCCCAAAGAAACCAATATTTGGCCAATCAGCCAGATCAAAATGATGGGGATATAGTATGTAAAACCCTGAAAGAAATCAGTATAGGCAATATGCTCTCCTGCTTTAAGCTTATTGGCCACCAGGTAAAACCCAGAAAACAAGGGCCCAGCCAAAAACACACTGAACAACAGGGCGTACTCCTTAAGATAAAGCAGAAACAACAGTTCTAACGAAATCACAAAGCCCGTATAGCCCACTGCAAACAGGGGCTGCTGCTTAAACAGCGACCACCCCTCTACTAAAACTGTCTGAATATCAAAATCATAACCTCTTTCAATGAGTTTATTCAGGTGTAATTTTGTCATAGGTGATAGAAAATAGATCTAGAATGAAAGCGCAAATCTCTAATGAAATTTAAATATCACTATTTTACGCCAAATAATCACCACATTAACGCCACTACCTTTATGTCTTTTCTAGGGCAAAGGGACCGTCTAGCCTTTGGTGATGGCTCCCAGAATGTCATGTTTGGTGATGATGTGAATCTGATGTAGATCATCCCTGACCAAGACCGCCTTGTCCTTGTCCACCATGGATGACAACACGTCCAAGGTACTGTCCAATGCCACAAACTTCATCGAATCCTCCATGACTTCCTCCACCGGAGCATCCTTCAGCTCGGGCTTCTGAATGATCTTCGTCAACAATTTGGTGTCCGTCAGGCTTCCGATCACATTCCCGTCTTCCACGACCGGGATCTGAGAAACCGACCTTTCGTTCATCAGGTGAATCGCCGCTTTGACCTTCTCCCCTTTCTTGGCCACCACCAGTTCATAGCTCCCATTACGACTGGAGATGATATCCCGGGCAGTTCCAAACGTGGTATCCTCCAAAAAGCCGTGGTTTTTCATCCAGTCATCATTGTACACCTTTCCCAAGTAACGGGTACCATGATCGGGCAAAATAATCACCATGGTATCCTGCTCCGTTAGGTGCTGCCGGGCATACTCCAAGGCCCCATGGACGGCAGAACCGCAGGACCAGCCCACGAACAGTCCTTCTTCCCTGGAAAGTCTCCTCGTCATCACGGCCGAATCCTTATCGGTCACCTTCACAAAGTGATCAATCATCGAAAAATCAACATTGGCCGGTAAAATATCCTCGCCAATTCCTTCGGTGAGATAGGGATAAATTTCGTTTTCATCAAACTCCCCCGTTTCCTTGTACTTTTTGAAAACGGAACCATAGGTGTCGATGCCCACCGACACAATGGATGGGTTTTGCTCTTTCAGGTATTTGGCCGTGCCGCTCATCGTGCCGCCGGTACCCACACCTGCTGCAAAATGGGTGATTTTCCCTTCTGTATCCTTCCAAATCTCAGGACCTGTGGTTTCATAGTGGGCCTTCCAGTTGGAAAGATTATCGTACTGATTGGGATAAAATGAATTGGGAATATCCTTATTGAGCTTTTTTGCTACGGAATAGTAGGAGCGCGGATCATCTGGGGACACGTTGGTAGGACAAACGACCACCTCTGCTCCCATGGCTTTGAGGACATCTATTTTTTCTTTGGACTGCTTATCGGCCATTGTAAAAATACACTTGTACCCTCTCGCAATCCCTACCAAGGCCAAGCCCATCCCGGTATTGCCACTGGTTCCTTCTATAATGGTTCCGCCTGGCTTTAGTATTCCTGCTTTTTCGGCATCGTCGATCATTTTGATCGCCATTCTGTCCTTTACCGAATTTCCAGGATTGAAATATTCTACCTTCACATAAATCGTTCCCTTTATCCCTTTGTTGAGACGGTTTAGCTTTACCAAAGGAGTGTCTCCAATGGTGTCGATGATCGAGTTGTATATCATTTTTATAAGGGTTATTTCTTTAGGACAATTTACAAATATTTTTCTTTTGGGACGTGGATGTGCGACTTTCTTCTGTGCGATAACCATTATGCACATCTTGTTCCAATCCCGCAAAAATTGGTATAAAAAAAGCGGCCGATTTACAATGGGCCGCACTTACTTTCTCTAGGTTCCTGTCAAATCACTTTACCCCTGCCAGCAAATAGAGCACGGCCATTCGCACGGCCACCCCATTTTCTACCTGATTGAGGATAATGGAGTGCTCACTGTCGGCAACATCTGAATTCAACTCGACCCCCCTATTGATGGGGCCTGGATGCATGATGACTATTTCCTTATCCAACTGATCCAAAAGCTTCTTATCGACGCCATAGTAAAGGGAATATTCCCTTAAGGATGGGAAATATTTAATCTGCTGCCTTTCGAGTTGAATGCGCAGGACATTGGCCACGTCACACCATTCCAGTGCTTTTTTCACATCTAACTCCACCTTTACTCCCAGACTCGAAATGTACTTTGGCAACAAAGTGATCGGACCGCATACCATTACTTCTGCGCCCAACTTTTGCAGGCAGAATATATTGGAAAGCGCTACCCTTGAATGGAGGATATCACCAATAATCGCCACCTTCTTCCCGGCCACATCTCCCAGTTTTTCACGGATGGAAAAAGCATCCAACAAGGCTTGGGTAGGATGCTCGTGGGTGCCGTCTCCGGCATTGACAATATTGGCATCGATATTTTGTGAAAGAAAATGGGGAGCACCCGGGCTGCTATGCCGCATGACCACCATGTCCACCTTCATCGAAAGGATATTGTTTACCGTATCGACCAGTGTTTCCCCTTTTTTGACCGAGCTGTTGCTGGATGAGAAATTGATCACATCGGCAGAAAGCCGCTTTTCAGCCAGTTCAAAGGACAACCGGGTCCTAGTGGAGTTTTCAAAGAACACATTGGCAATGGTAATGTCCCGCAGCGATGGCACCTTTTTGATCGGCCGGTTGATAACCTCTTTAAAATTGTCCGCTGTTTCGAAAATCAGTTGGATATCTGCTTCATTCAATCCTTTGATACCCAATAAATGTTTGGTACTTAGCTGTTGCATCCTTAGCTTTTAACTTCTTCTTTTTCGGTTATCCAAATCGCATCTTCCTCGAATCCTTTCAATGCCCACTCCACACTGACATACTGGCTATCAAGCGTATTGACCTCCCGGCCACAGTAATCGGGCTTTATGGGATAATCACGTGTAAATTTCCGATCTATCAGAACCATCAGCTCTACCTTCCTGGGCCTTCCAAAAGCAATCATGGCATCCATGGCCGCTCGGGCCGACCTGCCTTTAAAAAGTACATCGTCTACCAACACCACGTTTTTGTTTTCAATCAAAAAATTGATCTTAGTCTCGTTCGCTTTCAGCGGAATATTCCTCCTGCGGAAATCATCCCGATGGAAGGTGGCATCCAAATACCCAGAAGGCACCTTCACCCCGCTGATTTCCTCCAGTCGCTTCTCCAGTCGGTCCAGCACCATCACCCCTCTTGGCTGAAGTCCCAGCAGTACGGTATTGTCAAAATCATCGTGATTTTCAATCAACTGGTAGCAGAAACGGTCCAGGATAATTGAAATTTGCTTTTGGTCTAAGACGAGTCTTTTTTGCATAACTGTGATTTGAGCACAAATATAGAAATAAATTGTCAGCCTCAGCCGCTTCGAACAGATAAATCAAGGCAATCCATCGCCGGAATACCATGGCCCTTCACCCTTTCGTAACCCTATTCTTCTTCGGCTTCCTCTTCAGGAATCAAGCTTGCATTGGCCTGGATTTTGGTCAAAAAGAACACTTCCCTGATCTCTTCTTTGCCCGAATCCCCCAAATACCTGATTCGCTGCTTTCCTGAGAGCAAAAAATAATCGCCATACCACCAGCTAAGGGAAAGGCTTTCCCCTTGGGTGTCCTTGATCCGCTCCTCCTCATCGATCAAGGCAAGCTCCACCGGCTCATTTTCCAGCTCGATCTCACCATTATGGAGATAACTGAGCTGCAATTTTTCGTCCTCCAAATAGAGGTAAAACAAGTTGCTTCCATCAAAACTGACTTCTCCAAATTTACCGGGACTGGTAGTGGTGACGTCCTTCAGGGAAAGGGAATTGTCCCACAGGATTTGCCCTTCTTCATCCAACAGTAAAAACTGGGCTGCCATAAATTTGTACTCGTTGTTGGACATCACATCGGTACCGGGATAGTCCCAGGGATAACCACCAGGAACCACCCTGTTACGCATGCTCAGGGGAGCATAGCGGTAAAAATCACTACTGTACATCATATCCCGGGGAGAAAACCTCCCCGAACTTGTCAGGTAATAATCATTGTATACCAAAAAGTAGTTGTTACCCGCCACAATTTCCCTGGTGACCAAGGTATTGGGAAGGACAAGGTCCCGTTCCTTTTCAATATCCCGGGCCAGCTTCCGCTCCCGACGGGCCTTTTGCTTCTCCGGAAGGTAATTATAAAAATGCTGAAAATCCGCCAAGGTCAAAAACCGGTTTTCATACTCGCCAAATTCATTGATCCTGGTAAAATACACCCCCATATTGGGATCGCGTTTTCTTTGCCCGTAAGGGCCTATCAACACTTGACTGTAATCATCCATGGACGTCAAGATCCCCTCGACAATCTCCAAGTCGGGCCGGTTTTCCGGTTCCACTTTTACTTCGCGCAGTTTGTTTCCTTCCAAGTCAAAGGTCATGATAGAAAGGCTCCTTTTCTTATAACGGTCCCGCTTGCTCACCAGCACATCAAATACTTTCAGCACCGGATCCTTTCTTAGCTGTAGAATACTCACCTCGTTGGCATATATTCCTTGGACGGTAAGGACACTGCCCGTTTCTGTATCCAGCAGCTGAATGGCCGGCCGATAATCCATCATCCCCATTAAAATGGCCTTTTTGTCCATGATCAAAAACTCCTGGAGTTCCATTTCGAGGATATTCTCCAATTTCACTTCCCTCACCCGGTGGTTGGTCAGGTTGATTTCATAGACAATCTTCTCATTGGCATAGCTTTCACCTTTCTGGAAAAGGGTATACAGGTATTCCTCATCCAGGTCAAACCCGATCAGGTCAAAATAATCTTTCACGGGTACTTCGTACACCTTGGAACCACGTAGGTCCCGATCGGTGAAAAAATACTGGAGCCGCTGTTCGAGACTGAATCCTTTGGCCGCTTTGGTGCGAAAGGCTATGGTACCGTCCCTGGTCGGCAAAACCAGGTAATCACGATCGTCCCATTCAGAAGGAACCTCTGCCCGGTTCGTGAACTGTACCTGGGCCACCACAACAACGGGCAATACGACCATCAGAAAAAATAACCCTATGAATTTATTCATTTCTATCCTCATATTTCTAACTTGATTGTACCTTAAGATAAGGCTAAGTATTTTATTTTAAAACATTATTTACGGACATTTGTCCCTGTAACAAACCCAAACCGACAGAAGCTTTGGACAATAAAAACATCACCAAAATCCTCAAACTCACCGCTCAGCTAATGGAGCTACATGAGGTGAATACCTTCAAGATCAGAAGTTATACTTCCGCCATATACTCCATCGACCAAGGTAATATCAGCCTGGAAAAGCTCGACAAAGAAGCCCTTCAAAAAATCAACGGCATCGGCAAAAGCATTGCAGAAGTCATCGTGCAGCTGCAGGAAACCGGCACCCATGAATATTTGGAGGAATTGCTGAAAGAAACCCCAAAAGGACTCTTGGAAGTATTGGAAATCAAAGGACTTGGTCCCAAAAAGATAAAAACACTCTGGAAAACGCTCCACATCACCTCCGTGCATGAACTGCTTGAAGCCTGTCAATCAGGGGAAGTGGCCAAAATAAAAGGCTTCGGTAAAAAGACACAGGAAAGCATTATCCAGTCCCTTGAATTTATGGCCTCTAACCAAGGCAAATGGCATTATGCCGATGTGGAAGAGGCCGTGGAAACCCTTCATGATGACCTGGTTCAGCTGTTTGGCGATGATGCCGTTTCACTTACGGGAGCCTACTCGCGTAAAAACGAAATCATCGAACAAGTGGAATGGTTGATCAAGAGCGAGGATCCTAAAGCAGTTTTCAAGAAGCTTTCATCACTGAAACCCCTTCAGCAAGACAAGAAAACATCCAGCCCCTTCACGTGGCGGGGAAAGCTGGGAGAGAGGGACCTTAGTGCCGTCATCTTTGTCACTTCTCCGAGCACTTTTGTAAATGAACAATTGCTGCGCAGCGCCAGTCGTGCACATTTGTTGGCCCCACTGGAAGATGGCACCCCCTTGGGCAGCTATTTTAAAGCAGGACAATTTGAAAGCCAAGAGGCCGCCTACAAAGCAGCAGGGCTGGCCTATGTGGTCCCCGAATTGCGCGAGGGCCAATTTGAGATCGCCCTAGCCAAAGAAAACAAACTACCGGTCTTACTGGAGGAAAAAGACCTCAAGGGAATTCTACACAACCATTCCACCTACAGTGACGGCAAACATACCCTAAAGGAAATGGCCGATTACTGCCAAGAACTGGGCTATGAGTACTTGGGCATCTCCGACCACAGCAGGACGGCCATGTATGCGGGCGGACTGGACATTGACAAGGTGGTCGAGCAGCAAGCGGAAATCAAACGCCTCAATGAAGAGATGGCCCCCTTTCGGATCTTCAGCGGGATCGAAAGCGACATCCTGGTGGATGGCAGCCTGGACTATCCTGACGAGGTATTGGCCTCCTTTGATTTTATCGTATCATCGATCCATAGCGGCCTGAGCATGACCCGTAAAAAAGCCACTGCCAGACTGATCAAAGCCATCGAAAACCCCTACACCACCATCCTCGGTCATCCTACCGGCCGGTTGCTGCTCAGAAGAGAAGGCTATCCAGTGGACCATAAGGCAATCATTGACGCTTGTGCAGAAAACAAGGTGGTCATCGAAATCAATGCAAATCCGTGGCGCTTGGACTTGGACTGGAGATGGGTGCACTATGCCATGGATAAAGAAGTCATGCTTTCCATCAACCCGGACGCTCATGAGAAAAAAGGTTATTTTCACATGAAATACGGTGTCCTGACAGGCCGCAAGGGAGGACTTACCAAAGCCATGACCCTGAATGCCATGGGCGTTCAAGCAATCGGGGAATACTTTGACAAAAGAAAAGAAAACATCAAAAAATAATCGCATTTATGAGTTGGATGAACAGCGACCCTAGTAAGCTGCTACAGCAGTGCTTCCTCATCGGTATGATAGGCATTATCCTATGCATCGTTCCGCTGGCCAATATGGCCTTGGCTGTCTTTGACCCTCAAAAACTGGTCTTCCTCAATGGCTTTGGACTGCTCGCACAGCTATTTGCTCTGAGCATTGCCGTGTATGTCCTTCGCATGAGAAAAATCCCTGAAGAGCCCAAGAACAAGGCAAAAAGCATGATCATCGTCCTGGGAGCAGCTTTGGTGTTTTTTATGCTTCAATAACTCCCTGAAAAACAGAAAAGGGAGCCTCCGAACAAGACTCCCTTTTCATTTAAAAAATGACTGAAATACTACGATTTTCTCACATTTATAGCGTTCAATCCTTTTTTTCCTTCTTTCACATCATATGACACCTTGTCGTTTTGGACGACTTTTTCCTCCAAACCTGTGGCATGCACAAAGACGTCATTCTGAGATTCGTCATCAATAATGAAACCGAATCCTTTGGCTTCATTATAAAATTTCACTTTTCCGGTAAGCATAATAATTAATTGTTAGTGGTTAAATGAACCAACAAACTATAAAATTCCACCTAAAAATCAAACTGATTTTCGTATCTTTTAACAATGAAAAATTTGATTATTTGTAGACATGCCAAGTCTTCATGGGATGATCCTTATATGGATGATCACCAAAGACCACTTGCTCCAAGAGGTTTACGAGATGCCCCTAGAATGGCTCAAAGGCTTAAAATAAGAGGTATTTCACCGGATTATTTCGTCTCCTCTGATGCGGAGCGGGCCAAAGCCACCGCCTTCATCACAGCCGAAAACCTCCACTTCCCCAAGGAAAGGGTCGTCCTGACTTCCCAGCTGTATCATGCCTCGGCCAGCACCATCCTAAAGGCCATTCAAGGCACTCCTGAAGGCAATAAAACGGTTTTGGTTTTTGGTCATAATCCTGGTTTTAATGACCTAATCGTCCACTTGGGCGGGCAGATCGACAACCTCCCCACCTGTGGTCAGTTTGCTTTTAGATTTGATGTGGATGCTTGGAAGGAAATCGACACCAAAAACGCCACGGAATGGTTTCTGGATTATCCCAAAAAACAGTAGATGCCAAGAAGGTTGTTTGAGAATCGTTTCTAGAACTTCCTTACATCCTGCAGCACTCCCTCAAACTCCCCTTCATGATGCAGTAGGTACAGCACCTTCTCGGCCACCGCAGCGGGAGTGGTCAGTTCTTGGTTGGCTTTAAAGGACTTGAACTTGTCCACATTGCTGAAGTCTGATGGCTTTGCCGAACGGATGGTTTCCTGCATGGGCGTATCCACAATCCCTGGTGAAAGCGCAAAATACCGGATCCCGTATCCTTTCAGATCACTTTCCTCCTGCGCCACACCCGTCATTCGGTTTAGGGCCGCCTTGGTACTGCAATATCCTGACCAGCCATCCATGTTTTTGGCTGCCGCCCCGGATGAGATGTTCACCACGGTCTTTTGAATGTCCTGATCGGCATATTTTTGGACAAATGCATTCATCAATATGGCCGGTGCTACGACATTGATGGCGTATATACTCGCTATACTTTGGGGTTCCAAGCTGCCAACAGGCGCTATTTCCCCTATCCACCCAGCATTATTGATCAAAGCGACCCGCTCAAAACGTCCCTGCGGAAAAATCCCGCCAAGCTTCTGGGGCAATGCCTCCACATCGGCCAGGTCAAGCGTAATATGCTTAAAATTAACAGAAGAATCCATGGATGAACGCGAAATTCCCACCACCATATTATTGGTATCTGCCACAAGGACATCCAACAGGCCTTTGCCCAATCCTTTGCTACATCCGGTTAAAATGAAGAGATTTTTCATGCTTGCTGATATTTTATGGTTGATCTTAACGATTCACGGTATTTGCCAGCCATAGACACTAACAAAGAAGCGATCCCATCACATGCACAGAATTGGCACCATGGGATCGCTTCGATGTGGGATACCCTCTTGACTCCCTCCTGCTAAATCTACAGGATATATTGTGACAGGTCCCTGTTTTGGACCAGTGAACTTAACCGTTCGCCTACCATGTCTTTGGTCACCATTATCTTTGAATTGGCCTCAATGGTATCCGGCACATCAAACAAAAAGTCATTTAACAGATGGCTCATCACCGTGTGCAGTCTTCTGGCACCGATATTTTCCACATCTTCGTTGATTTTAAAGGCAATGCGTGCGATTTCCTCTATGGCATCATCGGTATATTCCAGGGACACATCTTCCGCTCCAAAAAGTGCCTGATATTGTTTGGTCAAGGCATTTTTAGGCTCTCTAAGGATTCGGCTAAAGTCCTCTTGGGTCAGGTTGTCCAGCTCCACCCGGATCGGGAAACGTCCTTGCAATTCAGGAATCAAGTCTGACGGCTTGCTGACATGGAAGGCACCTGCTGCAATAAACAGCACATGGTCGGTATGCACCAAGCCGTATTTGGTGTTGACGGCACTTCCCTCCACGATGGGGAGTAAATCCCGCTGTACACCTTCCCTGCTTACATCAGGGCCATTTCCGCTTTTGCTGCTCTTGGCCACCTTGTCGATCTCATCGATAAAGATGATGCCATTGTTCTCTGCCAAGTGAATGGCTTCCTCTTTGACCTCATCAAAATCAATCAACTTGGACGCTTCTTCTTCCATCAAGATCTTTCTCGCTTCGGCGATGGTCACTTTCCGTTTCTTGGTCTTTTTGGGCATCATTCCGTTCAGCATATCCTGAAGCCCGGCCATGCTGGCGTCGTCCATCATGCCATTACCGATCATGCCTACGCCCACAGGGTTGGACTGCTTGACGTTTATCTCCACTTTGCGTTCCTCCAGTTCGCCATTTCTGAGTTTCTCCCTGAACCGTTCCCTGGTTTTTTCATTGAGCTCTTGCTCGGAAGCTTTTTCCGGATCAAAATCACCATTACTGGAGGTCGAGGTACTTCTGCCGGTACTGAAACCTGGGGCTTTGACCGGGGGGATAAGAATATCCAACAGGACATCCTCGACATTTTCGGCGGCCTTTTCCTTCACCTCTTCATTCTTGGCTTCCTTGACCAAATTGATGGATTGCTCCACCAGGTCACGGACCATGCTCTCCACATCCCTGCCCACGTATCCTACCTCGGTAAACTTTGAGGCTTCCACTTTGGTAAAAGGCGCGTTGGCCACCTTGGCCAATCTTCGGGCGATCTCGGTCTTCCCCACCCCTGTGGCACCGATCATCAGGATATTATTGGGAACAATATCCTTTTGGAGATCGCTCTTGACCATCATTCTTCTGATACGGTTTCGCAGGGCGATGGCCACATTTCTCTTGGCGTCGCGCTGGCCTATAATATATTTGTCCAGTTCGTGGACGATTTGCTTTGGTGTCAAATGATTAATTGCTTTCATAAACTGCTCTGATCAAGAAATCCAATTTGATTTCGTGGTTAACATTCATTTCGTTTGCTGTACCTTCTGTAAAAACATTTATGCCAAGTGAAAGTTCAGCTTAACTTCCCGCTGTTGATTGTCAAACGATATGCCACTAAAAATATATCGGCGGAACAGAGCTGCCTGTCCCGCCGATATTTTTATCAGGCTTGTACTGATTTTTGGTTATCCTCAAAGGTAAATTTCATAGGATGATCCACCTTTTGGTTTAGCAGCGCCAGTTCCAGGACTTCATTGACATTGTCCACAAAATGGAAGTTCACTCCTTTTACATAGCGCTCATGAATTTCTTCGATATCCTTTTGGTTGCGCTTACAGAGGATGATATCCTTGATACCGGCCCTTTTGGCTGCCAGGATTTTTTCTTTTATGCCACCCACGGGCATTACCTTTCCGCGAAGGGTAATCTCACCGGTCATGGCCAGTTTCGCTTTTACTTTCCGCTGCGTGTACAGGGAAGCCAAAGCAGTCAACATGGTGATCCCAGCAGAAGGGCCGTCTTTTGGCACCGCCCCGGCCGGCACGTGAACGTGCAGGTCATACTGGTCAAACACCCTGCTGTCAATGTTCAGTTGATCGGCTTTAGACCTTAAATAGGACATGGCTGTCATGGCCGATTCTTTCATCACATCCCCCAGCTGCCCTGAAAGGGTAAGTTTACCTTTTCCTTTGCTGAGCGAAGATTCCACAAAAAGAATTTCGCCCCCAACAGAAGTCCAGGCCAGACCGGTCACGACACCGGCCACACTGTTGTCCTGATAGATTTCCTTATCGAACATTTCGCCGCCAAGGATCTTTCGGACCATCTCAGGGGTGATTTTCTTCTGATAATCCTCCTCCATCGCAATGGATTTGGCCACATTCCTGATGACCGTACCGACCTGACGCTCCAGGCTACGCACACCGGATTCCCTGGTATAGCCTTCTATGATCTTTACGATCGCTGCTTTGTCAAAGCTGATGTCCTTGGCCTTCAGCCCATGTTCTTTCCGTTGTTTCGGAATCAAGTGCTTTTTGGCTATTTCCACCTTTTCCTCCATCGTATACCCGGTCACCTCGATGATTTCCATCCGGTCTCTGAGTGCCGGCTGGATGCTCTCCAGGGAGTTGGCCGTAGCGATGAACAGCACCTTGGAAAGATCATATTCCACTTCAAGGTAATTGTCCACAAAGGAGCTGTTTTGCTCGGGATCCAACACCTCCAAAAATGCTGAAGATGGATCTCCCCTAAAATCAGCACTCAATTTATCGATCTCATCCAACACATAAACGGGATTGGATGTCTGTACTTTCTTCATGTTTTGGATGATCTTACCGGGCATGGCTCCCACGTAAGTCTTCCGGTGGCCACGGATTTCGGCCTCATCGTGCATCCCGCCAAGGGACATCCGGATGTATTTTCTTCCCAAGGCCTTGGCGATGGATTTCCCCAACGAGGTCTTCCCGACTCCTGGAGGGCCATAGAGGCACAAAATCGGCCCCTTCAGGTCATTCTTAAGCTTGAGGACCGCTAAATATTCAATGATCCTGTCCTTCACCTTTTCAAGGCCGTGGTGATCCTTGTCCAAAATCTCCTTGGCCCGCTTCAGGTCAAAGTTGTCTTTCGTAAATTCATTCCAGGGCAAATCCACCATCAACTCTGCATAATTCAGCGCGATGGGATACTCTGCCGCCGATGGATTGACGCGAAGGATCTTATCCAGCTCTTTTTCAAAATGCTTGCCTACCTCTTCCGGCCACTTTTTCTTTCTTCCCTTCAGGCGGAGCTCCTCGACTTCCTTTTCAGGGCCCTCTTCGCCCAATTCCGTCTGAAGCACTTTCATCTGCTGGCGCAGAAAATAATCCCGCTGTTGCTGGTCAATATCGGTATGGACCTTTTTGTGGATTTCACTCTTCAATTCCAGCATCTGGATGTCCTTCATCATATACTCCAGCAGCAGCGTGGCCCGGTCCAGGCCGTCGTTGATTTCAAGCAGCTTTTGCTTGGCCTCTACTGGCGCATTGATATTGGAGGAAAGAAAATGGGTCAGAAATGCGGTATTGTCAATATTGTCCAAGGCCACCTGCGCCTCTCGAGGAATTTCAGGATTTAACTGCAATATTTTAGCGGCAGCCTCCTTAAGGGACTCTTCGAGGGCAGTGATCTGCTTATTGCCCTCAGGGAACGTTTCATCCAAATAGTCCACCTTGGCCTGAAAATAAGGCTCTTCCGTGATCGTCTCACGGATCTTGAAGCGTTTCTTTCCTTGAATGATAATGGTAGTATTGCCATCCGGCAAAACGATCATTTTAATGATCTTCGCAATGGTACCGACATGATAGATATCATCCCAGCCCGGATCGTCATTGTTTGGATTGATCTGTGCACAGACCCCAATCATTTTATCGCCCTTATGGGCCTTTTTGACCAACTTGATGGATCGCTGTCTTCCCACGGTAATGGGAATCACCACCCCTGGAAACAGCACGGTGTTCCGTACCGATAGGATGGGAATATCTTCAGCATAATTTTCGAGTCTCGCCTGCTCATCTTCCTCATCATCCGTGATCAATTGTATCAAATCTCCTTCTCCCGCAAAATCTCCCACGATCAAAGACTGATATAAGGAACTATCGTTTTTCTTCATATATACAGAATGACTGTTATTTTGTCATAGTTAAATTTACAATATAAACCTGACCTTTCTTCTTTTTTAGGCCTATCTATTCAACTCAATGGACATGCCAATAAAAAAAAAGGTACAAATTGGCAGGTTTTTTATTTTATCTGCTGTACATCTGCTACATTTCCACCACACAAAAAAGGGCAAAATCAATTTTGCCCTTTTGAATTTTATGATGTTCAGGAAAGGCATTTACCCTCCTGTAAACAATTTCAAAATATCATTTCCTATCGCAAAGACCATTAACGCCAGTAATAATACCATACCGACTTTTTGGGCATTTTCAAGGAACTTTTCGGAAGGGCTCCGTCCCGAGATCATTTCATAGAGTAAAAACACCACATGGCCACCGTCCAGCGCCGGAATAGGCAGCAGGTTCATAAAGGCCAGGATCATGGAAATCAGTCCCGTGATGCTCCAAAACTTCACCCAATCCCAACGGCTGCCATAAATCTTTGCCATGCCGATCGGACCACTGACGTTTCTCGTAGAAACCTCCCCTGTAAACATCTTGCCCAAGGCTTTCGCATTGACGATGACTACGCTAAAGGCCTTTTCGGTCCCTTTAACGATGGATTCGTTGAGGCTATATTGTTTCCTTACCGGCTCTATCAGGTAATTTACCTGAATACCTATCATACCGTCTTCCGGAATGACCACTTGTCCTTCCAGCATGCTTCCGCTCCGCTCATAGGCCAGGGAGATCTGCTCCCCTGCATGGTCTTCCAATTTCTGGTGAAAATCATTAAAATACCTGACCGGTTCTCCATTCACGGCCACAATCTTATCGCCTTTCTCCAAGCCTAGCTGAGCAGCTGGCGTCCCTTTAAAGGACTCCTCCACTACAAAGGGCAACCCAATATCAATGAAATTGGACATGGCCTCCTGATTGGAAAAGGAATTGATAAACCCTCTCGGAATATCTATTTGGATGATTTTGCCGTCCCGCTCCACGGTATAATAACCGTTCTCGCTCAACAACACGTCACCACTGGACAGGTCGGAAAGACTTTGGTAGGTATGACCGTTGACATCCAACACCTTATCTCCATCCTGGAAGCCTATTTGCTTACCGATATCATAAGCCACTATACCGTGCTCGATCACCTGATCCCGGGAGAAATACGTCTCTCCACGATCATAGGTCAACGCGATAAAGATCAACACCCCGGTAATGACATTCACGATAATTCCGCCCAGCATCACGATCAATCGCTGCCAAGCGGGCTTTGCCCTGAATTCCCATGGTTGGGGTTCGGAAGAAAGCTGCTCGGTATCCATGGACTCATCGACCATTCCCGAGATTTTCACAAAACCGCCCAAAGGAATCGCTCCCAGGGAATATTCTGTTTCTCCGTACTTAAACCCGATGATTTTGGGAGGAAATCCAATTGAAAACTTCTCCACACGCATCCCAAACATTTTGGCAGCCAGCATGTGGCCTCCCTCGTGCAAGCCCACCAAAATAGATAGCCCCAGCAAAAGCTGGCCTACCATAATCAAAGTATCCATATATTACTTGTTAATCTTTATTAATTCTTCTGTTTTCACTCTTGCCATCTTGTCGGTAGCGACAAAATCCTCCAATTTTGGAGACTGCACATAATCGACAGCGGCCATGGTTTCGGCAATGATATCCGACATTTCCAGAAATCCTACCTGATCCCTCAAAAATGCAACCACAACTACTTCGTTTGCCGCATTGAGGACGCACGGAGCGTTCCCTCCCCTCTCCAATGCATCAAAAGCCAATTGGAGGTTCTTAAAAGTTTCCAAATCGGGTTTCTCAAAATCCAATGAAGGATACTGCATGAAGTCAAATCGCGGAAATTCGGACACTAACCTGTCCGGATATGTCAAGGCGAATTGAATGGGAATACGCATATCCGGCAGCCCAAGTTGTGCCTTTATGCTTCCATCCTCAAATTGTACTAACGAATGGATAATGGATTGCGGATGTACGACCACCTCAATTTGTGCCGGACGAACACCAAAAAGCCACTTCGCCTCGATCACCTCCAGGCCTTTGTTCATCAAGGAAGCTGAATCGATCGTAATCTTGGCCCCCATGTCCCAGTTGGGATGTTTTAACGCCTGTTCTTTGGTGACCGTTTCCAAGAAAGAGCGGTCTTTCCCACGAAAAGGACCTCCCGACGCCGTCAGGATTAATTTCTCAATGGGATTATGAAATTCCCCGACCAAGCATTGGAAGATGGCCGAATGCTCTGAATCGACGGGATAAATGTTCACCCCTTTTTTCTTGGCCAGGTCAGTGATCAGTTCACCTGCCACCACCAAGGTTTCCTTGTTGGCCAAGGCAATTTGCTTTCCTGCATTGATGGCACTGATGGTCGGCAACAGCCCCGAATAGCCTACCAAAGCCGTTAGCACCACGTCAATAGTATCCATCTCCACCACCTGTGCCAACGCCTGTTCTCCGGCATAAACCTTGATAAAATGAGGTTCTAATGCTTCTTTAAGCGTTGCATAGTGTGATTCATTGGCGATGACTACAGCATTTGGCTGGAACTCCAAGGCTTGCTGGATCAATAAGTCCACATTGTTTTGGGCCGTCAATACTTCTACCTCAAAATGCTCCGCATGGCTTTTGATCACTTCTAGTGCCTGTGTGCCAATACTTCCTGTAGAACCCAATAGGGCCACGCGTTTTTTATTTGACATTGATGTCTCTTTTCTCCTTGGCAAGGGCCGAAGACCCGCACCAAGGTACTCAAACCTATCTCAATAAGCTGACAAATTTACAAGCTTCAAAGACTTTTCCTCGGTTTTTTTGCCACTTTTTCAGCCTGAGGTACTTTGGCATTGCTTTGGCCTGATTTTTCTTATACCCTAACTTCCAAAATAAAGCCAAAACGATCCATCGCACTGGATTTATTAAAAATTGTTAAAGCGATGACCGAAAAACAGATTTAAGCGTAAATTGACCAAAAAACGCAACGATAACTTAACCTTATAACCATACGTCTCATGCAAAAAAGCTTCACTACTTTCATGTTGGCCTTTGTAGCCGGACTGCTTGGCGCCTGGACATATCAGCAGTTTTTTTTGACTGATCTTTCGCTTGCAGGGCATCCATCGGCCGACACGCAATTCACATCTCATCAAATCAATAATTTCACCGAATCAAATGCCCCCACTACCAGTGGCAAGGCCAATGGTTTGCCGGTGTCTTTTGTGGAAGCCTCGGAACGCAGTACCGAATCGGTGGTGTTCATCAAAAACTTCTCGGGCACTGACTACCGAAGATACAGCATATTTGACTATTTCTTTGGTCCACAGGGCGGAAGTCCCCAGCGGGTAAGCACGGGATCAGGGGTCATTTTCAGTGAAGACGGGTACATCATCACCAATAACCACGTCGTAGAAGATGCCGAGACCTTGGAAGTCATCCATCAGAAAAAAACCTATAAAGCCAAACTAATCGGCACAGATCCAAATACGGACATTGCTGTGCTGAAGGTCGATGCCGAAGGCCTCCCCGCCATCAAAAAAGGCAGCAGCCGAGACCTCCAAATCGGTGAATGGGTCATCGCCGTGGGCAATCCATTTAACCTTACCTCTACGGTTACTGCGGGGATCGTCTCTGCCAAGGAGCGGCAAATCAATATCCTCGGAGGTGATTTTCCTTTGGAATCATTTATCCAAACGGATGCGGCCATTAACCCCGGCAACTCCGGAGGGGCCCTTGTCAATGTCAATGGAGAACTTGTCGGCATCAACACCGCCATCCTTTCCAAAACGGGGACCTATACCGGCTATGGCTTTGCGGTCCCGGTGGACATCGCTGCCAAAATCGCCAATGACCTGATCAACTACGGCGAAGTGCAGAAGGCCATTCCCGGTGTGAGCACGGAAGAAATCACCCCTGAAATCGCCGAAAAAATGGGGCTCGAATCATTGGACGGCGTGATCGTAAACCATATTATCCGCAATGGCGCAGCAGAAAAAGCGGGCATGGAAGTCGGAGACATCATTATCGGCATCGACGACACCGAAGTGAATGGCAAAGGCAGTTTTGAAGAGGCCTTATCTTATCACTACCCTGGGGACCAAGTCACCCTACGGTACCTCCGTGAAAACAAGCAAAAAAGGGCAGACATCACCCTTCAAAACCTTCAAGGAGGCACTGGGGTGATCGAAAAGGCCTTTTTCTCTTCTGCTTTGCTGGGAGCAAAACTGGAAGCGGTAAATACAGTGGACAAAGACCGCTATGAAATTGATTATGGTGTCAAAATCACCGCCCTCACCAGAGGATACCTCAGTGAACTGGGGCTAGGGAATGGCTTTATTCTCACTGAGGTAAATGGGGAACCGGCAGAAGATCCGGACGAAATCGGCACTTTCTTGGAAGAATACAGCGGCCGACTGGTACTGGAAGGCATCACCCCTCGGGGAAGGGTATTCCGACAATCCTACAGCGTCAGGTAGCGGTAATTTAGATAGAAATTAAATTTGGGAAGCACCGGTTAAATTCGGTGCTTTCTTTGTTAGATTTTTGTAGATTTAGAAAAAGGACACCCGCTATGAAAACACAACCGCTAAACTGTGAGCAATGCTTCAACAACTTTCAGGATTCACTTTCGGAATTACAGGAGGTGATCGAGGAAATCAACCTCAGAGGAGTTAACCCCAAAAACGAACAGCACCTACACCGATCATTTGAGCTGACGCATGAACTGGCCCTGAACGCCATGTCCGAATATTTCCGTAAACAAGGAAGGCCTCCCTACAGCGGTTCCAGGGACATTACCCTGGATGCCTTTAACGAAGAGTTGATCGATGACGGCAAAGGTTGGCTGGACATGATCATCTGTCGCATCAAAGCGACCCCTGTCTATACCGAAGACGTTCACAAAAATGTCTCCCAGAACATTTTGAAAAATTACATTCACCTGTTCGAAAATTTCGAGAAAAAGATGAAAATGGCATTGGACCAATAAGTGTTTTTGAAATTTTTATCATTTTTTTCTTGCCCGCTGTAGCACATTATCAAGGGGATACGTCTTGGGTGAAAAAGGATTTTTAACCTAACATATTTAAGCCATGAAAACACCATTACGCTCATCATCAGCATTCCTCCGCTACTTATTTATCTTCGTGGTTGCCGTAGGCTTTAATTCTTGTCAGGACCAAGTAGAAAGCACGTATACTTATCAGGCCAAAATCCCTGTATCCATCAAAACGGAAGTTTTCAGGGACATGTACGTCGGCCCTGTCGGCCCGCGTGACATCAATCGAAAAGGAAAAATCTATATTTTCAATGATTTCCTGTTCATCGGAGAGCCCAACAAGGGCATCCATGTCATCGACAACACCAATCCTGCCAATCCAACGAATATCAGCTTCATAGAAATTCCAGGCGCAGCGGATTTGGCCATAAACGACAACATCCTTTATGCCGACAGCTATATTGACTTGTTGTCTTTTGACATCAGTGATCCGCGCGACATCTCGCTGGTCAACCGCGAAGAGGACGTTTTTACCAATTTTTACATCGATCAGGAAGCGGAAACCTTCACGTATTATAAAGATACTGTCATCACCTCAAAAGACCCCATCAGAAGGTGGGGAGGAGGAGGAATATGGCTGGATGCCATGAGTTTTTCCAATGCAGAGGCCGGTGGTGGACAGGGCAATTATGGCCAGGGCGGCAGTATGGCCCGGTTTACCCTCGCCAATGAACACTTGTACACCGTGGACGATTCAGAACTTCGGCTCTTTGACATCTCCGATAAGGCCGATCCGGAATTTGTCAAGCAAATCCCTTTGGGCTGGGGAATAGAAACCATTTTTCCTTTTAAAGACAAACTTTTCATTGGCTCCACTACAGGCATGCACATTTATGACATCTCGGTTCCTGCAGCCCCGCAGCAGCTATCGGTTTACTCGCACATTACCAGTTGTGACCCGGTAGTCGCCAATGATGATTATGCCTTTGTCACGCTAAGATCCGGTAACTTTTGCCAGCAAGGCGTGAACCTTTTGGAAGTACTGGACATCACCGATCCATCATTGCCAAAACTGCTCAAGTCCTACCCAATGGACAATCCTCACGGCTTGGGCCTAGCGGGAGATTACCTCTATGTTTGTGAAGGCGAATACGGACTGAAGAGCTTTAATGTATCCGATGTCCTGAAAATTGACGAAAACCAACTGGAGCACCTGAAAGGGCTGAATGCCTTTGACCTCATCCCAGGCCCCAAATCGCTTATCGTCATTGGCAACAGTGTCATCACACAATACGATTACAGTACTCCCAGCAAACTCAAACAACTGAGTACCATCACAATCAAATAAAATCCTCTGCGCTAAACCGGCACAATATGAAATTTACTTTTAAGGCTATTAGTTGGACTGTTTTAACTTTGGTGATAATGCTTTTTTTCAAAGGAAGTGGCTGTGCGCAGTCACTTCCTTTCTCAAACCATACCGAAATAGGCCTCCTTCAAAACAACCAAGCCATTGGCCCGCACACTTCCTTTACGTTCCAAACGTTTAACGGCGTAAAAGCAAACCGTTGGCTAAGCCTGGGATTCACCACTGGGGTAGATACCTATCAAGAAATCGAGATTATCCCTCTCGCTCTTGGCGCAAGAGGAGAGGTTCCCTCAGACACCAAATTTTCCACCTTATTTGGTCTGGACATCGGATTGGGAAGCCCAATTTTCGAAAAGGATACGGACACCGCCTGGACAGAGGGAGGGTTTTTATTTAACCCTATCGTCGGTTTACTGATGAAAACGGGCGGAAAAGCCAAAATCAGTCTTACCGCAGGCTACAAAAGGCAGATATTTTATGAATACACAGGAGTCCTCGACCCCACCAACACCGCTACTGAAAATGGACTTCCAGATGGATACCGATCGGTCAATCAGGACAAATTCATCTTTAATCGGGCATCTATAAGATTGGGAGTATTTTTCTAATTAGTTGGCAGATAAAAAGTGGCAGGTTATTTTTGAAGGATAATTGCAAGTTTTAAAAGCCATTTCCATTTTCAATTCATAAATGGCCGACACTTCATTCCTGATATTCCATGATGAGAAAACCCCTCTTCTTGGCATTCGCCCTGCTATTCACTTGGGCATGCAGCAGCCCAAAGGAACAAAAAGGCAGCGCTGAACTACAAGAAATAACGTTAGACTATGCCGTAGGCTTTGACCTCTATCAAGGAGCGGGGTACAAAGTAGTGGAAGTCTCCAAGGGATTCCCCGGTAACCACCAACCCTTTCGTTACTTGGTGAAAGAAGATACTACCATTGAAGTGCCTGAAGAAAACTACGATGCGGTCATTGAAGTGGATGTACAAACGGTCATCTTGACCTCCACCACACAAGTGCCCCATTTGGTCGCACTGGAGATCCCCGACCGCCTCATTGCCTTTCCAAACCTCGACCTGATCTCCTCCATGCCCATCCGAAAGCGCATCGATGAGGGGACGGTAGACGAGCTGGGAAGTGGTGCACAATACAATACCGAGAAAATCATTGACCTATCCCCTGACTTACTGGTGATATCCACCCTTGGCGATAACCTCAAGGACTTGCAGCTAATGAGCAAGGCCAACATCCCGGCTGTCATCAATGGCGACTATGTCGAACAGCACCCTTTGGGCAGGGCGGAGTGGATCAAATTCACCGGAGCATTAACGGGCAGGCTCAAGGAAGCAACCGCCTATTTTGACAACATCAAAAGCAACTACCTCAACCTTAAGAAAGCGGTTCAGGACACCACCTTTTCCGCTGTCCCAACTGTTTTGAGCGGAAACATGTACCGTGACATTTGGTATGCCCCATCCGGCAACAACTGGGGAGCCATTTTTCTGGAAGATGCAGGTGCCGACTATATTTTCAAGGATCAGGAAAGCGCCGGAAGCCTGCAATTGAGCTATGAAACGGTACTGGACAAGGGACTGAATGCAGACATTTGGATCAGCACCGCTGAATTTGGCTCCTTGGCACAAATGGCCGCTGCCGATGCCCGCTACACCCAGTTCAGTGCTTTCCAAACAGGAAACGTCTATACATTTGCCAACACTCGGGGGGCTACCGGTGGCCTGGAGTATTTCGAATTGGGCTACACACGACCGGATATCATCCTGAAAGACTTGATAAAAATCTTCCACCCCGGCCTTATCCCCGATTATGAACCTTATTTTTACCAAAAGCTAAAATAATCCCGGTCTTTGGAAAAAGGAACCAGTCATATCGCTGTAAAAACGCTCTTGTCGATCGGATTGCTTTTGGTGCTGTTTCTGGTCAATATCAGCATGGGCTCTGTCCATATTCCCCTTGGGGATGTGCTGGACGCCCTGACCGGGAAAGACATGGCCAAGGCAAGCTGGCAGACCATCCTTTTTGAATACCGGATTCCCAAAGCCTTTACTGCCTTGGTCGCAGGCGTCGGACTTTCGGTCAGCGGTCTCCAAATGCAGTCTTTTTTCCGAAATCCCTTGGCAGGTCCCTTTGTCTTGGGCATCAGTTCAGGAGCAGGATTAGGTGTGGCGCTTTTGATATTGGGCGGAAGTGCTTTTGGTTGGTCGCTTACCAACAGCACCGGAAGTTATTTGTCTTGGGGCATCTGGGGAGTGATCATCGCCGGCAGTGTCGGTGCCATCTTGATATTGCTCCTTATGAGCTTTACCGCCTGGAGGGTAAAAAGCAGTGCGACCTTGCTTATCATCGGGCTGATGTTCGGAAGCGCATCGGGCGCCATAGTAAGTGTCCTTTCCTATTTTGGCAACGCGGAAGACCTTAAGCTGTTTACCATCTGGTCGATGGGCAGCCTCGGCGGGATCAGCGGGGGACAGCTCCAAGTGTTTGCGGGAGTGGCCGTCCTGGGACTTATCCCAGTCATTCTCCAAATCAAATCCTATAACGCCATGCTGATGGGAGAGCGCTACGCCAAAAGCATGGGCATCAACATCCGTGCATTGCGATGGACCATGATTTTGAGCACCGGCATTTTGGCCGGAAGCGCAACGGCCTTTTGTGGCCCCATAGCGTTTATCGGCATTGCCGTACCCCACTTGGCAAGGATTCTCTTCAGGACCAGTGACCACAGGGTACTCTTCCCTGCCACGGCCTTGATCGGCGCATCCTTTTTATTGGTAAGTGATGCCATCAGCCAGTTGCCCGGATTTGCAGAAACCTTGCCTGTCAACATCATCACCTCGCTCTTTGGAGCTCCACTGGTGATCTGGTTGATCTTGAAACGAAACTTTATTAGTGATTTTTGATGGACAAGGCCAATTACATACTGGAAGGAAAAAACGTCGCGATCGGATATCGAAAAGGAAAATACCCCCTAAAGGTGAGCGAACACCTTGATTTCCAACTTTCCGCCGGGAAGCTCACGTGCCTGCTGGGGCCAAACGGCGTAGGAAAATCCACCTTGATCAAAACCCTCATGGGCCAACTCCCTCCCTTGGCAGGTGACATTACTTTTGCGGGAATCCCTTTACACCAACAGCACCCACGGCAACTGGCCCAAAAAATCAGCGTCGTCCTGACCGACAGGATCACCGCCGGCAACCTGACGGTACAGCAACTAGTAGCCTTGGGACGGACTCCCTTTACCAACTGGCTGGGAAAGCTCTCCTCCGAGGACCAACACATCATCAAAGAAGCCCTCCAGGCCACCAAAACCCTCTACCTGAAAGATCAGCTGATCAGCGAAATCAGTGATGGCCAACTTCAGAAAGTCATGATTGCACGGGCGCTGGCCCAGGACGGCCAGCTGATTATCCTGGATGAACCTACCGCCCATCTGGATCTCATCAACCGCTATGAGACCATGCACCTCTTGCGTGAAATCACCAAGCGACAGGGAAAATCCATTTTAGTCGTCACACATGACCTGGAAATTGCCGTAGAAACTGCCGACCACCTGTGGATCATGCAATGTGGCGAGCCCTTGACCACCGGAACGCCCGAAGACCTGATCATTTCCGACAAGATCAATTTGCTTACCACTGGATCTGGACTTGCTTTTGACAAGAACACGGGGAAAATCAGGCTCACCAGCCCTCGGGACCTTATCAACATTCAAGGCCCTCCCCACCTTGTCCAATGGCTGAAACTTGCCCTGCTTAAAAATGGAATCACCCTTCCCCAGCGCATTGTTATCAATGTCACCGATGCCCCACCAACCTTTGGCATTACAGGGGATGGCTATACAGAAACGGTGCATGATATTCAGTCGGTCATTTCACGACTCCATGAACGCTTGGACAGCGACAGCCATTCTTAAGCACATAGCATGATGCCCGGCACCAGCCCATAAAGCGGTATAGTACCGCCCCGATAAGCCAATTTCCTCGGGACAACCACAAAATAACAAACCGTCTATTGTTCCTGAAAAAATGGTTTCTTAAAGGCTTATCCTGACCATTTTACAACCAAAAACTATTAACCCTATCTTTTTTATAGGGTTTTATTTTTCTTGAAACAATTTTCCTTTATATTTGTCATACTAATAATTGCGATGACAAAAGAACAATTTAGTCAATATTCGTTTTTGCTGGACAGGACCGCCAGAAGGGTAAAGCAATACGCCCAGCAAAAATTTAAGGTAGGGGATTTTGATGTCACCGTGGACCAATGGCTTGTGCTTAAGCACTTGGCCGAAAACGAGGCTTTAAGCCAGACGGAATTGGCCACTTTGGTGTTCAAGGATCAACCTACCTTGACCAGGATTATCGACATACTATGCAAGAAGGGGTATGTCCAGCGAGTGCAGCACCCTGAAGATCGAAGGAGTTTCCAACTGCTGCTTACCACCGCAGGAGAGGAAAAAGTAGCGGAGCTCAAGCCCAAAATAAGCGGCATTCGGGAAAAAGCTTGGGAAAACTTGGGCCAAAAGGATTTTGAAGAATTCAAGCGGATTCTTAATACGATCTACACTAATTTAGAATAGTTTTAAATAAAACATGGAATTACCTGTTTTCCTCTTTATATTTGCACGGAAAACCGAACAATTCCAATCACTTAAGGAAAGTAACTACATAATTTTACCATGATAACAACTGACATTTGCATCGTCGGAGCAGGACCTGTAGGATTATTCACTGTATTTGAAGCAGGTTTGTTGAAAATGCGTTGTCACCTGATTGACGCATTGCCACAGGTAGGGGGGCAGCTCTCTGAAATATATCCGCAGAAACCTATTTATGATATTCCGGGCTATCCTGAGGTAAAGGCTCAGGAATTGGTGGACAACCTGATGAAACAAATCGAACCGTTCAATCCTAGTTTTACCTTAGGTGAGCGTGTGGATTACCTTGCCAAGCAAGATGACGGTTCATTTGTGATCACCACCAGTGACAAGACCAAGGTCCACGCACAGGTCATTGTCATTGCCGGCGGATTGGGTTGTTTCGAACCGAGAAAGCCTGTTTTGGAGAACCTGGAAAACTTCGAAGGAAAGGGCATCACTTATATGGTGAAGGACCCTGAGCAGTTCCGTGACAAAAAAGTCATCCTAGCCGGTGGTGGGGACTCTGCATTGGACTGGACCATCTTCCTTTCGGATGTCGCTGAAAAAGTAACGTTGGTGCACAGAAACGAAACTTTCCGAGGAGCTCCTGATTCTGCTGCCAAGGTATTTGACATGGCCAATAACGGAAAAATCGACCTTATCCTAAGCTCAAACCTGACTAAAATCTCAGGCAACGGCCACCTTCAGAGCGTGTCGATGAAAAACAAAGCCAAGGAAGAAATCACCGTGGACGCCGATTACCTAATTCCTCTATTTGGCCTTAGTCCAAAACTGGGGCCAATTGCTGAATGGGGATTGAACATCGATAAAAACGCTATTGAAGTTGATACGACAGATTACTCCACCAATGTAGAACGAATCTATGCCGTGGGCGACATCAACACCTATGAAAACAAGCTAAAACTGATCCTTTGTGGGTTCCACGAAGCAGCCTTGATGTGCCACAGCGCATTTAAATATGTCTATCCGGATCAAAAATTAAGCTTTAAATACACCACGGTTAATGGCGTAAATGCATTTTAATTGTAAATTTGCGGTATGGTAACATTTGAAGTAGAAGATCACGACGGCAACCGTCAGCCGATAGAAGCTCCGGATGATATGGGGCTGAGCTTAATGGAAGTTTTGAAAGCTTCCGAGTATCCTGTTTTGGCCACTTGTGGCGGCATGGCACTTTGTGCCACGTGTCATGTGGAAGTACTTGGTGGAAAAGACGGTCTGGGAGAAGCCACGGATGTGGAACTCGACCAACTGGAGGCCCTGCCAGAAATGTACGACACCAGCAGGCTTGCTTGTCAAATCAGGATCAGCGACGAACTGGAAGGAGCCGTCTTCAAGCTAAGAGGAGAAGACCAATAAATAAAAATCAACATTATCTAAAGGCAAACCATTACATTTGGTTCGCCTTTTTTATTTTTACGCCGTTAAGATAAAGGGCTTCCCCAACAGCCATTGACCTGATGCCCTTTCAGCACTAGCCTGGGATCAAGCAATATTTCTGGCAGGATGATTTTTGGCTCTTATGAAAGAAAATTTCAAACCGCTAAAACGATGGTTTTCCTCCATCCGCACGAACGGGTTTTAGCGGGAAGTTATGGAGAATAGGGCGGTCAATGCGGCTAAAACGGAAAACGTTGGTTGGGTTAATTTACCATGGGCTTCACCCATGGCTAGGAATGTGCCGCCCCTTCGGGGCTAACTTTCGAGGTTACATCATACACAATAACACGGATTTGCCATTTCTTAAGCATCCTATCTGTGTTTATTATCGTTCATCCGCGACCAAACAGCAACCAAAGGTAGCAAAGAACATATTTACCATGTATCAAGTACTTTTTCCAAGCTTCTTTCTTATTCTTCTATTAGAACCGACATTATCCGAATGGCCGCTTTGGTCAACACCGTCCCTGGCCCAAAGACCTCCAGCACACCTTTTTCTTTTAGAAATTCATAATCATGCGGAGGAATGACACCTCCTGCCACCACCAAAATATCAGGCCGCCCCATTTCCTCCAGTGCTATGATCAGTTGGGGAATGAGTACCTTGTGTCCACCAGCCAGTGAAGAGGCTCCGACCAAGTGGACATCGTTTTCCACTGCTTGCTTGGCCACCTCTTCGGGTGTCTGAAACAAAGGGCCAATATCCACATCAAACCCCATGTCCGCCATTCCTGAGGCAATAACCTTCGCCCCACGGTCATGGCCGTCCTGGCCCATCTTGGCAATCAGGATCCGGGGCCTTCGCCCTTCCAGTTTTTCAAACCTTGCCGTTAGTGTCAGCGCTTCCTTGAACAACTCATCATTCCCAGCCTCTGAAGAATAGACTCCTGAAACTACTTGGTTCTTTGCACGATGACGTCCATACACTTTTTCCATAGCCATTGATATTTCTCCTAAAGTAGCTCTTTCTCGAGCAGCTTCTACTGACAATTCCAACAAATTCCCCTCTCCTGATTTGGCCGCCTGGGTAATCGCCTCCAAGCTTCGGGCAACTGCCGCTGCATCCCGATCATTCTTGAGCTGGGAAAGCCTGGCCTGCTGCTGTTTCAGCACTGCCTCATTGTCCACCTCCAGAATATCAAAATCTTCCTCCTCGTCCACTAAGAAACGGTTTACCCCCACCACTATTTCCTTACCTTGATCCACCTTGGCCTGTCTGCGGGCTGCGGCTTCTTCTATCATTTGCTTGGGCAATCCTGCCTCGATGGCCTTGGCCATTCCTCCCATTTTCTCCACTTCCTGTAAATGCGCCCAAGCCTTCTTCACCAAGTCTTCGGTCAGCTCCTCCAGCAAAACGCTCCCTCCCCAAGGATCCACGACCTTCCGAAGGCCATATTCCTCACGAAGGATCACCTGTGTGTTGCGCGCAATGCTCGCCGAAAAATCAGTTGGCAAGGCAAACGCTTCATCGAATGCATTGGTATGCAATGACTGGGTATGCCCCATCACCGCCGCCAACGCCTCAATGGTGGTCCTGGCCACATTGTTAAACGCGTCCTGCTCGGTCAATGACCAACCTGATGTCTGACAATGGGCACGTAACTTTAGGGATTTTGGATGGGTTGGTCTAAATTCCTTCATCAACTTTGCCCAGAGCAACCTTCCCGCCCGGAGCTTGGCGATCTCGGTAAAGTGATCCATCCCCACGCCCCAAAAAAACGACAACCTTGGCGCAAAATCATCAATGGCCAAACCAGCCTTTAGGCCAGTCCGCACATATTCCAGCCCATCTGCCAAGGTATAGGCCAGTTCCAGCTCAGGGGTGGCCCCTGCCTCAAGCATATGATAGCCCGAGATGGAAATGGAATTAAAGGCAGGCATATTTTTGGCCGTGAAAGCGAAGATATCGGCGATAATCCTGAGGGAAGGCTCCGGGGGATAGATATAGGTATTGCGCACCATGAATTCCTTCAAAATATCATTTTGGATGGTGCCCTTCAGCTGATCCAACGGAACGCCTTGCTCTTCAGCCGCCACAATATAAAACGCCATAACGGGAATCACAGCACCATTCATCGTCATGGACACAGACATTTTATCCAGTGGGATGCCGTCAAAAAGCAGCTTCATGCCCAGCACAGAATCTATGGCCACCCCTGCCTTTCCCACATCGCCCTGCACCCGCGGATGATCTGAGTCATAGCCCCTGTGGGTAGCAAGGTCAAACGCCACAGAAAGTCCCTTTTGGCCAGCTTCAAGATTCTTTTTATAAAATGCATTGGAAGCCTCCGCTGTAGAAAAACCGGCATATTGTCGCAATGTCCAAGGCCGAGTCAAGTACATGGTACTGTATGGCCCCCGAAGAAAAGGGGCGATTCCTGCTGCATACCGAACATGATCGGGCCTTGGACGATCTGCTGCTTCCATGAATGGCTCGGCTTGGGATAACTTGGTCAAATCCGGTCTCATAACTGACTGCTTTTACGGGCCTCGGCAATCCTTGGCAGCATCCCATACCATCCACCAACAGCTTCCTGCTCCAAAAGTCCTTTTTTTACTTTTGCCAAAAGGGTATCCATCAAATACTCCAAGTAAAAGGTTCCCTCCGTGGCATCTCCTCGTCGGTCAAAATGGCTTTCGTATTGCAGCAAATTGGAGATGTTAGCGGCTATCCTCTTGGGAAATACAGATGATTTGTCCTCGGTATGTTCTTGGACCCATAAGGTATGTGTACCGCCCAGAATGGCCATCATGGCCTCCATCGTATTCCTTACCATATTCTTATAAACATCCGCCTCCTCTCGCTTGACCATTCCCGTGGTGGAAAATATCTGCACTGAAAACCTCCCCCCTTCTCCCGCTCCCCCAGAATAAAGGCTGGTCAACTGTTCAAATAAAATTCTGAGGGCCTTTAGCTTGGCTATTTGCAAAAAATAATCCTTGCCGATCCCCAAAAAGACAAACAAGTTTCCCTCCACCTCCTTAAGGTAAAAACCCTTTTCGGTCAGTACATCCACCACCTCTATGAACACCCCCAATCCCAAGATAAGCTCTTCGGATACATTAAAACCTTTTTTTTGGTAGTAGGAGAAGTCCAGGCATAGCCCCTTGAACTCGGGAAAATCCTTTGTGACAGAATGAAGCCAAACGACCTGAGCCGCAACTTGCTGCTTCGAGCCCCCTGAATGGCCACTCTCAGCCCAGGCATCCCAAATCACCCCTCCTCGGAGCTTTTGCGGATCCGGAAGTTTTTTCCTTGCCCATTCAAGAAAAGCGCTTACGGTTTCATCCACTTCTCCCATAGGCATGAGCCAGATGGTCAGGTACTCTGGCTGCAGGTCGGGCAAAAGGTCATCCAGATTACCACTTCCAGACCACTGGACCACTATTCCGTCAATTCCAAGCCCCAATACCCTGGTGACGGTTTCGGCAGGATCTGTATCCAAGTTGATACTGGAAACATTCTCCCACTGATGCCTTTGGGGATTTTCTGGGATTTGTCGGCTATCGGATATCTTACGCGGAAAAGAATGGCTGTCTTCTTCCGTATAAAAAGGAGCGTATTCTATTTGCTCAAAATCATCCCACACCAATAGTTCATTAAAGTGCTTTGCTCCGGTATCTTTAAGGGCTTGGTCAATCCAGTCCTGCTTTAAAGGAGGAGAAAAGCCATAAAAATCATGATCGGTCATATTGGGGATGGGGTTTGGTCACAACTGATAACTTATCAACTTTAAAAATAAGGATTTCGTCCAAAATTCCTATTGTTTATTCCCCTACTATCTCCCAGTGCTATTAGCAGATTTGAGTTCTTATTCCCATAATATTTTTGTATATTCCAAATTGGTATTACATCGCACTAAA